>NCDW01000025.1 GCA_002280395.1 Flavobacteriales bacterium 32-35-8 | reverse complement strand
ATCCAAGTTAAAAAAGTAATGTGATGTTTAAATATATTAACAAGCTTGTAAAACAAAAAAAACAACGCTGCGTAAAGCATAATTAGTTTTGCGAAATCTGTTCTTTTTAAGTCGTAAGCAAAAGAGGCATAGAATAAAAAACTTGATAATACCAGCAACAGAGGTATTTTATATAGTTTAAAAAAGGAACGATTTAATGCCATTTTCAAATATAAGATTATTTGTTCGTGATTAATATTTAAAATAAACGCTACTAAAACGTTGTAGTTTAAATTAATTGGAAATATTCAGTATTACATGACTTCTGTCATGATTTAGGAAGCTCCCTTACTTTAATTTTGACATATTAATTAATGATAATATTCAATTAAAAACTACAAGTCATGAATATTTCCCACATAGAACATATAGGAATTGCCGTCGAAAATTTAAAAGACTCGATTAAATATTATGAAGAAGTCTTAGGAATTAAATGTTATGCTGTAGAGGAGGTTGTCGATCAAAAAGTGAAGACAGCCTTTTTTTTGGTCGGTACTACAAAAATTGAATTGCTTGAAAGCACCTCGCCAGATGGTCCCATTGGAAAGTTTATTGAGAAAAAGGGACCGGGTATACATCACATCGCTTTTGCTGTTAAAAATGCAACCGATGCTTTAAAACTAGCGGAAGAAAGGGGTGTAACACTTATTGATAAGGTGTCTAGAAAAGGTGCTGAGGGATTGAACATTGGGTTTTTGCATCCAAAATCCACACTCGGCGTGCTTACGGAATTATGCTCAAAAGAGTAAAAATAGAATAACAAAATAGATAAGCAAATACTATACAAATGGCAAATCAAGATAAAATTAACGAGCTCATTGAAAAACGAGTAAAAGCAAAGTTGGGTGGCGGTGAAAAACGTATCGATTCCCAGCATGCTAAAGGAAAACTAACTGCCCGTGAAAGAATCAATATTCTTTTGGACGACGATAGTTTTGAGGAGTTTGACATGTTTGTGACCCACAGAACAAAATCTTTTGGATTGGATAAAGAAATTTATCTATCCGATGGTGTTGTAACGGGGCATGGTACTATTGATGGAAGAATTGTGTATGTGTTCTCCCAAGATTTTACCGTATTTGGAGGATCGCTTTCAGAAACCTATGCCTTAAAAATTTGTAAGGTTATGGATATGGCGATGAAAATCGGTGTACCTGTAATCGGACTCAACGATAGTGGTGGGGCGAGAATTCAGGAAGGTGTGCGGTCGCTCGCTGGATATGCCGAAATTTTTCAAAGAAACATCATGGCATCTGGAGTCATTCCACAAATATCTTCCATTTTAGGGCCTTGTGCTGGTGGTGCCGTATATTCTCCAGCATTAACGGATTTCACGATTATGACTGACAAAACCAGTTACATGTTCGTTACGGGACCTAAAGTGGTGCAAGCTGTAACAGGCGAAGTGGTCACTGCTGAGCAATTGGGAGGTGCCCATATTCATTCCACAAAATCGGGAGTATCCCATTTTTTGGCTGATAACGATGAAGAAAATTTATTACTTATTAGAAAATTATTAAGTTATCTACCATCAAATAATCTGGAAGAGCCACCTATCATCGCAACTTCAGATCCTATTGACAGATTAGAAGATTCGTTGAATGCCATCATTCCAGAAAATTCAAATCAAGCATACGATATGATTGATGTGATTTCAACCATTACTGATAATGGAGAATTTTTAGAAGTCCATAGAAATTATGCACGAAATATTGTTGTAGGATTTGCGCGTTTTAATGGACGCTCCGTTGGAATTGTTGCCAATCAACCAAAATATTATGCGGGCGTTTTAGATAGTGAATCGTCCAGAAAAGCGGCCAGATTTGTTCGCTTTTGTGATGCATTTAATATTCCCATTGTAACCTTGGTAGATGTTCCAGGATTCTTGCCGGGTACTGGACAGGAATACGGGGGAATCATTTTACATGGTGCCAAATTATTGTTCGCATATGGTGAAGCAACCGTTCCCAAAGTAACGATTACACTTCGTAAATCGTATGGCGGTGCCCATGATGTTATGAGTTGTAAACAATTGCGAGGTGATTTAAATTATGCTTGGCCAACAGCTGAAATAGCGGTTATGGGGGCTAAAGGAGCAGTAGAAGTTTTGGAAGGTTCAAACATCAACAAAATTGTGGATGAAGTGGAGAAACTTCATTACATCGAGGAAAAGGAAAATGAATACAATGCCAAGTTTGCCAACCCTTATGTAGCTGCTAAATATGGTTTTATTGATGATGTTATTGAACCAAGGAATACAAGGTTTAGAATAGTTAGAGCTTTAGAATTATTGGCTAATAAAAAAGAGGTAAATCCACCAAAAAAACACTGTAATATCCCATTATAATGACACCAATATTATTATATACCGATCCATTAGTTGAAGGATATATTATCCTGATTACAGGTCTATTAATTGTTTTTGCAGGGTTGATCCTTTTAACTGTATTTTTTAAATACGGGATGCCAATCATGCTCTACATTTATAAAGTAATTACTAGGGGAAGGGACAAAAAAGTTAAGGATATTTCACCCAAAGTCAATCAGGATTTTACAGGAGAGATAGCGGCTGCCATTTCTGTGGCTATTCATCTGTACTTAGATGAGCAGCATGATGAAGAAAATGCCATCTTAACCATTAAGCAAGCCAGAAAATTATATTCTCCTTGGAGTTCTAAGATATACAGTGCTTATAGAAATAGACTTTAACTAAAGAATTTTAAATTTTATAAATAAGACCATGAAAAATTTCACATTCAGGATAAACGAAAATAATTACGGAGTTAAGATTCTTTCGCACGAAAATAGTACGATAGAGTTAGAGGTTAATGGAACTTCTTATTCCGTAAAAATGAAGGAAGAGATAAAGAAGATTAAAACACCAACCTTGGTTCGTAAACCAGCAAACGCAGCTATTGAACCGGTAAAGATAAATCCAGTGTCATCTAGGGCGAAGATTGTAGCACCCATTCCGGGTGTCATACTCTCCATTAATGTAAAAGTAGGCGATACTGTAAAAGAAAACGATTTATTATTGGTTCTTGAAGCCATGAAAATGGAGAATAGTATTGCTTCAGAAAAATCTGGTGTTGTTACAGCAATCAACGTGGCTGTCGGACAACAAGTGTTGCAAGGTGAAGTCATGATAGAATTGGAGTAAAAACATCATTCCGAATAAAATGAAATTAGGGTTTCGTTTTTATAATTCGAAATGACAAAACAAAAGACAATGAAAAAAGTAATATTAATATTTGGAATTCTATCACTGCTGATTTTTATTAAGCCTTTATTAGGATTTAGTTCAAACGCTACAAATACAACAGTATCAACTTCAGTTTCCCAAACAGAAAGCATCGTTGAAAAAACCTTTGTTGATGAGGCGTTAGATGGCATTGGGGAGTTTTATCACTTCACAGGTTTTGCAAATGCGCAATCGGGACATATCATCATGATTTTAATAGGTATTATTTTTATATACCTGGGTATTAAGTTTGATTATGAACCACTCCTTTTAATTCCTATTGGTGCAGGTGTTATGCTTGGTAATATCCCATTTGTCGCAGGATACCAAACAGGAATTTATGAAGAAGGATCGGTACTAAACTACCTTTATTTCGGGGTTGTAAAAGGGATTTACCCACCGCTTATTTTCTTAGGCATCGGGGCTATGACAGATTTCTCATCGCTCATTGCCAATCCGAAATTAATGCTTTTGGGGGCAGCAGCCCAAATTGGCGTTTTTGCAACATTTTTGGGAGCACTTTACTTAGGTTTTAACCTTCCAGAAGCTGGTGCCATTGGCATTATTGGTGGTGCCGATGGGCCAACAGCTATTTTCCTGTCTTCCAAATTAGCCAATGGTATTAATGTTTTGGCAGATGGAACAACGGTTAAAAATTTAATCGGACCCATAGCCATTGCTGCTTATTCGTATATGGCATTAGTGCCTGTGATTCAACCGCCAATCATGAAATTGTTAACGTCTAAAAAAGAACGCCTAATACGCATGAAGCCTCCTAGAGCCGTGTCGCAAAAAGAAAAAATGATTTTCCCAATAGTTGCTTTGCTATTAACCACATTTATATCACCAAGTGCATTGCCTTTGCTAGGAATGTTATTCTTCGGAAATTTATTAAAGGAATCTGGAAGAACCGAACGTCTGGCTGAAACTGCTCGCACCAAACTCATTGATATTGTTACTATCATTTTGGGAGTTACGGTTGGGGCTTCCACCCAGGCAGATGTTTTTATCACCAAAGATTCTATGATGATATTCGGTTTGGGAGCACTATCATTTGTCATCGCCACGGCAGGCGGATTGCTTTTTGCAAAATTCATGAATCTATTTCTTAAAGGTGATGATAAAATAAATCCGCTTATTGGTGCAGCTGGTGTGTCGGCAGTGCCAGACAGTGCCAGAGTTGTCCATGCCGAGGGTATTAAAGCAGACCCACATAATTACTTGCTCATGCATGCCATGGCGCCAAACGTAGCAGGCGTTATTGGTTCAGCTATTGCAGCGGGTATTATTTTGAGCTTCTTAGGATAGTATTGTGAATAGGTTTAAAAAGAAAATTTTAAAGTTTAGAAATAATGAACTTACCAAATAAAATGACAGCCGAAGATGCTGTGAAATTGATAAAATCAGGAGATAGGGTATTGATTCAAGGTGGTTCTGCAACACCGCAAACGCTCATCAGGGCGATGGTTGCTAGGGCTCCAGAATTAAGAGGAGTAAAGATTGTACACCTGCATACCGAAGGTGAGTGCGGCTATACTGCTCCAGAGTTACGGGACAGTTTCCATACCAGTGCCTTTTTTATAGGTGGGAATATTAGAAAAATGATTGGAGATACGGCCGATTATATTCCTATTTTTTTAAGTGATATCCCTAGTTTATTTCGTGAAGGTTATATGGATTTGGATGTGGTTTTAGTGAATGTATCACCACCAGATAAACACGGATTCTGTTCTTTAGGAGTTTCCGTTGATATTGTTATATCGGGCATTGAACAAGGAAAAAAAGTCATTGCACAGATCAATCCGAAAATGCCTCGCACGTTTGGTGATGCCATTGTGCATATTAAAAATTTTGATGCTTGTGTTGAAGTTGATGAGGATATTTATGAAATGAAGTTGGCAGCTCCTTCCGAAGAAGAAAGAGCGATTGGTAAGCACATTGCTGGGATTATTGATGATGGTGCCACGTTACAAATGGGTATTGGTGGTATTCCCAATGCCGTTCTATCATATTTAATGAATCACAAAAATTTAGGGGTTCATACCGAAATGTTTTCTGAAGGTATCGTAGATTTAGTTGAAAAAGGCATTGTAAATGGCTCTCAAAAAAAAGTAAATCCTTATAAAATAGTCTCAGGATTTGCTATGGGAACCAGTAGATTATACGATTTCATGGATGATAATGCCGAAATTGAAATGATGGATATTGCCTATGTAAACGACACATCCATCATTAGGCAAAACCCGAAAGTAACAGCCATCAATTCCGCTATAGAAATAGATGTTACTGGACAAGTTTGCGCCGATTCCATTGGTACCAAAATGTTTTCTGGTGTAGGGGGACAAATGGACTTTATGCGCGGTGCTGCCTTGTCTAAAGGGGGAAAACCCATCATAGCGGTGACTTCCACAACATTAAAAGGCGTGTCTAAAATTGTACCAACCTTAAAATTAGGAGCTGGTGTTGTCACTACCAGAGCCCATGCCAGATTTGTGGTAACGGAATATGGTGTGGCCGAATTATTTGGAAAAACCTTAAAACAACGTGCCGAATCGTTGCGGGATATTGCGCATCCCGATCATAGAGAATCATTGGATATCGCTATTTTCGAAAGATTTGGAAGTAGCATCATCGTCTGAAAATAATGAATATAGTTTAATATACATCGTTATGGAAACTAATAAAAACAATCTTTTTTCTGATTTCAAACCACTTACCAAACAGGAATGGATGAATAAGGTGAACATCGATTTAAAAGGAGAGAATTTCAACAGAAAACTGGTTTGGAAACACTTAAATGATATCGATTTTCAACCATTTTATTGTGCTGAAGATGCATCAAAACATCTTGCCAACACAGGTGAAAATGCCCGAAGTTTAATTAATTATAGAACTATTCAAGTGCAATTTGCAGAAAGCGGAAACAAACAAGCTTTAAAAGCTATTAAGGAAGGTGTTACCGGTCTTGTTTTTAATCTAAAAGAAAATGTATCTGTCACCAAGCTTTTAAATAAAATTAATATCAATGAAATTGCGGTGTCCTTTACTTTAACTGAAAACGCTATTGGTTTTGTTAAAGATTTCTTTGATTTTTCCGATCAGAATATCACCAATAATAAAAACCTTAGAGGTTATTTGGATTTGGGAATAATTTCCAATTATCTAACTACGGGACATTTCAACATGCTTCACTTCGAAGCGTTGAAGCATCTAGTAAACTTATCTAAAGAATATCCAAATTTTAAAGCGATAACCATTTCAGGCACCACGTATTTAGATTCAGGCGCCAATCAGGTCCAAGAAGTGGCTTACACATTGAATTCCTTGATTTATGTGATAGAACACTGCTTGGAAAGGGATGTAGATATTGAAAGTATATTTAATAATCTTCATGTAGAATTGGCTATTGGATCGGAATATTTTATTGAAATCGGCAAGTTCAGAGCTTTCAATAGCTTGTTGCACGAGATTGCTAAAACCTATGGAATTTCAAATTTCAAACATACATTAACGGCGAAAACATCTGTTTGGAGTAAATCGGTTACCGATGCCCATACTAATTTATTGCGCGCAACTACTGAAGCCATGTCGGCCATCTTAGGGAACGTTGATGGTGTTTTAATTGATGCTTATGATAAAGAGTTTAACAATCCTTCCGATTTTTCAACAAGAATAGCTGGAAATATAACAACCATTTTAAAAGAAGAATCTTATTTTGGAAAGGTGGCTAATCCTGTGGATGGGTCATATTATATTGAGGAAGTCAGCACCAAAATAGCTGAAAAAGCTTTAGAGCTTTTTAAGGCTATTGAAGCTTATGGAGGATTTTATAAAGCTTTTGAAAGTGAATTGATTCAACAACAAATTGCTGAAATACGCCAAGAAAAAATAAAATTAATCAGTCAAAGACGGTTGCCCATGGTGGGGGTCAATAAATATCCCAACCTCATGGAAACTGTGCCATCAAAAGTACTTTCTGCGGGTGGCAACTATAATTCGAAACTTTTGATACCTAGAAGAGCGTCGCTTGAAATAGAAGCGGTTAGAAAAGTAACCGAGCTCCTTGTTGAAGAAACTGGAAAGCGACCCACTGTTGAGCTTGTAAGCTATGGCAATTTAACCATGCGGAAAGCCAGAGCCGCTTTTTCGTATGATTTTATGGGAGTTTCTGGCTTTGAAATATGGGCAGAAAAAAGTTATGATAATGCCAAACAAGCCGCCGGACGTAGCGCCTTAACAGAATCGGATGTGGTTGTTATATGTAGTTCCGACCCCGATTATACCGAAAGTGCATTATTATTTGTGGAAACCTTTAGGGATATTAATGCAGATAAAGTACTTTTATTAGCAGGAAATCCTGTGGATATTATGGAAGCATTAAATACCGCAGGTTTAGACGGATGCATTCATTTAAAATCGGATGTCATACAAACCATTTCAGGTATTCAGGAAAAAGTGCAAAAAAACATTAAATCATTACAGTTATGAGACGTGATTTTTCAAATCTAAAATTGCATACTGTTGAAAAACAACAGTCCACATTTTCAGATCATCAAGATATTTGGAATACACCCGAGGGCATTCCCGTAAAAACACATTTTTCAAAAGAAGATATTCAAGATGCGGAACATTTAAATTTTGTTGCGGGGCTGCCTCCATTTACAAGGGGGCCTTACAGCACCATGTATGTGTCCCAACCTTGGACGATTCGTCAATATGCTGGTTTTTCAACGGCGGAAGAATCCAATGCGTTTTATAGAAGAAACCTTGCTGCGGGTCAAAAAGGATTATCGGTGGCATTTGATTTAGCGACGCACAGAGGTTATGATTCCGATCATCCACGTGTGACGGGCGATGTTGGAAAAGCAGGTGTTGCCATCGATTCTGTTTTGGATATGGAGATTTTATTCGACCAAATTCCGTTAGATAAAATGTCCGTTTCCATGACCATGAACGGTGCCGTGTTGCCCATCATGGCGTTTTACATTGCGGCAGCCAAAAAACAAGGCGTGGCATTAGATCATTTAAGTGGCACCATTCAGAATGATATTTTAAAGGAATTCATGGTACGTAATACCTATATCTATCCACCATTACCATCCATGAGAATTATTGGTGATATTTTTGAATACACCACTAAATACATGCCGAAATTTAACTCGATTTCCATTAGTGGTTATCACATGCAAGAAGCTGGTGCAACTGCCGATATTGAATTGGCATATACGCTGGCCGATGGCATGGAATATATTAGAACAGGGCTGGCATCCGGATTAAAAATTGATGAATTTGCACCAAGATTATCATTTTTCTGGGCTGTGGGGATGAACCATTTCATGGAAATAGCCAAAATGCGTGCAGCACGTATGCTTTGGGCAAAAATCATTAAACAGTTCAATCCACAAAACCCAAAATCCATGGCATTGCGCACCCATAGTCAAACTTCTGGTTGGAGTTTAAGTGAGCAAGACCCATTTAATAATGTTGCCAGAACGTGTATTGAAGCGATGGCTGCTGGATTGGGCGGAACACAATCATTGCACACCAATGCCTTGGATGAAGCCATTGCCTTACCAACCGATTTTTCTGCAAGAATTGCACGTAATACCCAAATTTATATCCAAGAAGAAACACAAATCACAAAGTCTGTTGACCCTTGGGCAGGTTCTTATTATGTGGAATATTTAACTCAGGAAATTGCCAAAAAAGCGTGGGCGTTAATTGAAGAAGTAGAAGCACTTGGCGGTATGGCAAAAGCCATTGAAACAGGAGTTCCTAAAATGCGGATTGAGGAAGCTTCGGCACGTAAACAAGCACGATTGGATTCTGGACAGGATATATTAGTGGGGGTAAATAAATTTAGGACTAGTGAAAAATCGAATATAGAGATTTTAGAGGTTGATAATTCCACTGTAAGATTGTCCCAAATAGAACGATTAAAAAAATTAAGAGCTAATAGAAACCAAGATGTAGTTGATGCTAATTTAAAGGCATTAACAGACTGTGCCGAAACAGGCAAGTGTAATTTATTGGAATTAGCTGTTGAAGCTGCCGAAAATTTTGCGACATTAGGGGAAATATCCGATGCTTTGGAAGTTCATTTTGGAAGACATAAAGCGGATACTAAATTAATAAGTGGCGTGTATAGTAAAGAAGTCAATAACGATGGTACATTTGTGAAAGCTCAGCAAATGGCTGATACATTTGCAGAGATTGAAGGCCGTCGCCCAAGGGTTATGATTGCAAAGATGGGACAAGATGGGCATGATAGAGGAGCCAAAGTAGTGGCGTCCAGTTTTGCCGATTTAGGCTTTGATGTAGATATGGGGCCTTTATTTCAAACGCCAGAGGAAGTCGCAAAACAAGCCATTGAAAACGATGTGCATTTTGTGGGTGCTTCCAGTTTAGCTGCTGGACATAAAACCTTAATTCCGCAACTCATAGACGAATTAGCAAAATTGGGAAGACCAGATATTATGGTATTCGCGGGTGGTGTGATACCCGAACAGGATTATAATTATTTATTGGAACGTAAAGTGGCTGCCATTTTCGGCCCTGGAACGGTGATTTCCAAAGCTGCTATGTCCATTATGGAAAAATACTTAGAACAAGATTAATAGCTTAACACGTTCAACATGATAACCCTGTCAGAGTTTTAAACTCTGACAGGGTTTATTCATCTGTCTTTACAGGAGATATTTCCGAAGAAATGATTTGTTTTTCTAAGGTAGAAAGTTTACTTGTAATATCTTTTTGATTTGTAAAAATCAAGTGGGTTATTTTTTCTCCAATATGTTTTGGCATTGCCACAAATGGTATCACTCCCTTCAATTTTTATAGTATGTGTAAATGAATTATCTATTGTGTCAATATTTGTCAAAGATAAAATACTGTCGCCGTATTTCGCTTCCGCTATGAACCGACCATCTATAATATGTAAATGGTAATTATCAACAATATCTTCAGGCATGGATTCGATGACCCATTGTAAATATCGAATGTTGTTCACATGCTTGTTCATATCGGTATCATACCTGTTGACTTTAAATTTTTTTATATAGCTTGCCGTGTGTATCGTTTCTATTTTTTTCTTGATGTTTTTTACAATCGATTCTTCGCTGTAATAGGGCCATTTTTCTTTAATGTCATTAAAAATAGGAATTGGTTTTCTTTTTTCAATATCGAAGAAAACCCATAAACCTTTGGCACGACCAATGATGTTGCGCTGGTCATCAAAAATAATATTCTCTCGATAACCTTTAATAGAAGAATAGCTTGATAACCAGGTTCGAATAGTGATTTTTTCTTTGTAGTATGGATAACGGTCTATTTGTAAAATACCAGATACTAATACCCATCCAACATTTTTTTTATTAAGGTCAAATAAACTATGATTTATGCAGTAACAATGGTCTGCGGCTGTTTCTTCTAATAATGCTAAAATGATGGTAGGCGTTGCCAAGCCCAATGAATTCATTTCAAAATATCTTAGCTCAAATTGTTTGTCAAAATAATGTTCAAACATCATGTTTATAGACTTTCAAAAACCTAAAGAATATGCTTTTATTCAAAAGATTTTTTAAATGTTTCAATAATGTCTTGTGCCGCTTTTACGGGCGATATTTCCGAAGAAATGATTTGTTTTTCTAAAGTAGAAAGTTGGAGTGCAATATCTTTTGAGCCATAAAAAAGCTGTTTTAATGCTTCGTTGATATTGTTATACATCCAACGAATTTTTTGATGGTTTCTGTTTTTATCGAAATACCCATTTTTGGTAACCAATTCTTTATATTTTGTAATTTCATCCCAAACAATTTCAATCCCAATATTTTTTGTAGAAGACGCTGTGGTGACTACTGGCATCCAACCTGATTCCGATTGCGGAAAAATATGCAACGCATTTTGGTATTGTAAACGTGCCAACTCACTTTTTTTAATATTATCGCCATCGGCTTTATTAATGACCACCATGTCAGCCATTTCCATGATGCCTTTTTTAATCCCTTGCAGTTCGTCACCCGCACCTGCCAACATTAAAAGAAGGAAAAAATCGGTCATACCATGAACGGCGGTTTCAGATTGTCCCACGCCAACGGTTTCAATTAAAACAACATCATAACCAGCAGCTTCACAAAGCAACATGCTCTCAGCTGTTTTATTAGCAACACCACCAAGAGTGTCACCAGAAGCTGACGGACGTATATAAGCATTTTCTAGATTACTTAGGGCTTCCATACGGGTTTTATCGCCCAAAATACTGCCTTTAGAGCGTTGGCTGCTTGGGTCTATGGAAAGAATTGCAACTTTATGTCCTTGATTAATAATGTGTTTCCCAAAAACTTCAATAAAGGTACTTTTGCCTACGCCAGGAACACCTGTGACTCCAATGCGTATGGAATTTCCCGAAGCTGGTAAAATAGCTTGAATGATTTCTTTGGCAAGTAGTTTATCGCTTTCTAAATTACTTTCTATAATGGTAATAGCTCTGGACAGAATAACCCGATCACCACTTAAAACACCATCAATATAAGCTTGTACGGTAAGTCTGTTTTTGGCTTTGTACTGTGTCATTTAATTGTAGGAATTACAGATATAAAGATACTGATAAAGTAAAAAATTGCCATGTAAAATAGGGTGTTTTTTAATTAAAATGCTACTAATAAAAGCCATAAATAAGGTATAGAAATAGGTTTGATAGTCAATTATTGGTTTGCTTGATAAAGTTTCCTGAAAAAATCTTTACTTTAACATGATTTTTAAAATTTGCATTACAAATAGTATAAATACATTTAAATGAAAATCAGGCATTCCATAGTGACCCGTTTCGCCTTATTTTTTACGGGGTTAATTATATTTTCCATTTTGCTTTCTGGATATTTGGTTTTCACGAATGCCTCTAAGGTGATTGTTGATTATTCTAAGGAACGCATTATGCACACCTCTGAATTGGCTGAGCAATCCTTTTATGCCTTATTGAATGAGGTTTCCAACGATATTGCTGTAATATCCAACAGCCCAACTCTTACAAATTACATCACGGAGCATTCCAATAAGACTACTGGTGAAGTTCACAAGCTTTTTGAAGTTACACTGAAAAATAAACCATCTTATTTTCAAATTCGATTGATTGGTGTTGATAAGGGCAAGGAAATCATTCGATTGGATAAAATAAATCAGCAAGTTATTATCTCCAATAACCTTCAGGAAAAGGGAAGCCAAGAATATTTTAAGGAAGCCATAAAAATGAATAAAGGCGATTTTTATTTTTCTGAAATAAATTTGAATGAGGAATATGGTATTATTAGTGAGCCTTACATACCCACTTTAAGAGCTGCAAGTCCCATTTTTGATGTTAACAATGCCGTGATAGGAATTGTTATCATCAATGTAGATTTAACAAAACTGTTTGCAACATTAAATAATATATCTGGTAACGAATTCAAACTCTATTTAATAGACCACAACGGACAATATTTATATTCTCCCGTAAAAGCGCAGCAATTTGGTGTTCAAACTAAAACCAACTTTAATTTTTATGACGATTTTAATTTAAAACCAAACCTTGTTTTAAATGAGGGCTTTAGCCAATTAAACGAAAAAACGAAAAATGAGGTGCTGAGTTACATTAAAGAATTAACCTATTTTAAAGGTTTAAGGACTCTGTATTTGGTATCTACAATTGAAGATAATGTGCTTATGGAAAGTGCTTCACTTGTTCGCAAAAATAGTATACAAACATTGCTTGGTGTTTGTTTACTTTCAATTCTTATTTCATGGTTTTTTGTTAGATTCTTCTCTAAAAAAATCAATAAAATTACAGAAGCTATTAGCAATTATGATAAAGGAATTGATAATTCTATCGAGCTTCCCATACATAGAAAAGATGAAATTGGTGCTTTGGCATTGACTTTTTATAAAATGAAAACCAAAATAGACACCCAAGTTCATGCCTTGCAAACATCACTTAAAAAAGAAAAAGAAGCAAGAAACCAACGTGATGAATTTTTGCAAAACATGAGCCATGAAATGCGCACACCGCTGAATGCCATTTTGGGACTCACCAAATTATTACATAAAAATGCCCCGACAGAAGCACAATTGCCTATTATAAATACCCTAGAAAGAACTTCAAACAGTTTGGCTGGATTGGTTTATGATGTGTTGGATCATAAAAAACTTACGGAAGGAAAAGTGCATATTGCCCATGAACCCACCAATATTGAAGACCTTTTAAAAGATATTTACGCAACTTATCAATATGAAGCCATTCAGAAAGGATTGACATTTTCTTTGAATGTTGATGAAAAACTTAAGAGCCAATCTTTTTTAACAGACCCTTTAAGGTTATCGCAAATCGTCATAAACTTGGTAGTAAATGCCATTAAATATACCCAAAAGGGCACGATTCGGCTTTCTTCCAAATAAATTGACGAAAAAGCACCACTGTTGGAAATAAAAGTAACAGATACAGGTATTGGTATCCTTCCGGAAAATATTGATAAAATAAACGATCGTTTTTTTAGGGAAAAAGATGATTTATCTGGAAGATACGGTAGTTATGGATTAGGTTTGTCGATAGTAAAACAGCTAACTATTTTATTTGGTGGTACTTTAAAAGCATTATCAGAAAAAGGGAAAGGCTCAGAATTCTGCGTTAAAGTTCCTGTAATTGCTGCTTTAAAAACAGAGAAAAAAGTAGTTGATAAACCTATTGTGTATCCCAAATTAAAGAAGCACTATAAAATTGTTCATATTGAAGACGACTTGTCTACTTTAGAATTAATATCATATATTTTTGATGAGGATAACATTCAATTAATTCAATTAAATAAGTGGCATTTGGTTATTGAAAGCATCAACCAAAATGAACCAGATATGATCATCAGTGATTTAATGCTCGAAAACGAAAATCTATCGCCTAAGCTTCTTGAATGGATTTCAACTAAAAAAGTAGCATGCCCTATTTTGTTGGTTTCAGCTACTGAGCCAGAAATGATGTCCGCAATAAGTGCCTTATATTTTCAAAAGCCATTTAATATAGATCATTTAAAAGATACTGTTTATAAACTATTAGGAAGTCATGAATTTTCGGCCCCCAACTTTTCAAGTATTTATAGTAATTACGATTATAATGCCAGTAAAATCATTAAAGTATTGAAACTTCTTGAAGAAGAGTTTGAAACCTATACAAAACGAATTGATACGGTTTTTAAAAACAAGGATGAACATGAATGGGAAGCTATTTTGCACAAACTGATAGCCCATATTAATAATTTAAGATTACTGTCGCTTTCTGAAGCATTACCACAAAAAGTAAAGAATATAACTATTGAGGATTTAGAACATATACACAATGCGTTTGCTTATTATTTATGTTGTATTCGGGCAGAAATTCAAATTAATTTAAAAGATTGATTTTTGTAAGTAATTCTTTTTCATAACTCTGGCTTACAGGAATGTAATCTTTGCCCATTTCAATAACATTATTATTTATAAAATCTATCTTGTTTAAATTCACAATGTAAGAACGGTGAACCCTCAGGAAAAATTCGGGAAGTTTAGATTCCAATTCCTTTAAGGTCATTAATGTTAGTATCTTTTTGTCTTGAAGAACTACGGAGATATAATTGGCTTCAGACTTAAAATAAATAACCTCACTCAATTCAATTTTAACCAATTTATTCCCATCTTTTATAAATAATCTGGACTCCTTTTCCCTTTGTTTTGTAGAAAAATTTTTTGCTTTTTGAAATGCTTTGAAGAAGCGGGGAAAATCTACAGGCTTCACCAAAAAATCCACAATTTGGCTGTAATTATAAGATTCTGCCCCAAAAGCTTGGTATGAGGTTATCATGATGACAGCCGAATTTGCACTAATAATGTCCAATATATCTTTACCAGTTATATCGGGTAAATTAAAGTCCAAAAAAATCAAATCAAAAGCATGCCTATTAATAAGATTAATGCATTCAAACCCAGAAGTGGTTGTGGTAACAC
>NCDW01000024.1 GCA_002280395.1 Flavobacteriales bacterium 32-35-8 | reverse complement strand
ATATATTGCTTATTTGACTAATTTACTTAGCGTATCAACTTGGAACAGAATTCAGTCAAAACAAATTCTATTCTCATATTTTCCATGTTCCCTTAATACCAAATCCATGATATGCAGGCTTTCAAGGAACTGCGATTCTTTGAATCTAAAAGATGGCCCTGAAACGCAAAGCACTGCGATGGGTCTATTTTTATGGAAAATAGGGATGGCAACACAATTAAGATCCGGATCATAGGCCTCAATATCCAATGCATAGCCTGTATTGCGGATAGTCGCAACTTCCTTTTCAATCAGCGTAAAATCATCTTTTTTATATTCTTTACTAAGGCTTCCCTGTAAATGTTCCGAATAGGCAAGAAAACACTTTCCTATTGCAGTAGTAGTCATTTCATAATCCTTACCCATATTGAGCGTAATTTTTACAGCCCTATTGGGTTCACATTTAAGTTCATGTCTGTAATAAGATCCCATCTGTACAGCTAAATAAGACGATTCCTTCGTTAGATTGGATATTTTTTCTAATAAAGGTCGCAGTTCCTGCTTCAGTTCATTGACTGAAAATGACGGGACATACAAACCTTCGATCTTTGGGCTTATTTTATATCTGGGGCTGATATCATCTTGCTCTAAATATCCTAACTGTTTAAGGGTATCTAAAAAACCATGGACAGTATTCTTTTTAAGGTCCAGTGCCCGGGCAACATCATTGAGCCTTACGAAATTTCCGTTGGATGCGATATATTCTAAAATTTGAAACGTTTTTTTTACCGATTGGTTCATAAGTTCGTGTATAATGAACAAAATTACATTTTAAACTTTAAAACAGGTCTTAAGTTCGGTAAATATCTACATTTGGTATCGAATAAAAGCAACAGCTTTTCTAATTTATAAATTAATTGGGTTCTGAAAGAATATCAGAAACCACAAATAGATTGTGTATGAACAATTCGATTACAAATGTGCTGGTTACCGGTGCAAGCAATGGCATAGGCCTTGACTTAACCAAAAAATTATTACAGGAAGGTGCTGCAGTAATTGCCATAACCCGCTCGGGGGAAATTGCCGATTTTTCACATCCAAGGTTGACTATTATCCAAGGTGACATCAGCAATGAAGAAAGCATTAAAATTGCTGCAAATCAAGTAAAAGAACTTGGTATCAAATTAGACTGTTTGGTAAACAATGCAGGGGTTGGCCTAGATTTGGGGGATGAAATTCCTACCGCAGCACTCATGAATGCCACATTTGCTACCAATACAACTGGAACCGTATTGTTTACAGAAGCATTTTTAGAACATGTTAAAGATGGAGGTCAAATTGTGTTTTTATCAACAGCAATGGCACTAGTGCGCAATATTGCTCCGAATGCTCCGGCATACCGCATGTCAAAAGCAGCTATAAACATTTATGCAGTGATGTTAAGCCAAAGGCTTGCAGACAAGAATATACGCGTTACCCCGTTACATCCAGGATGGGTACAGACCAGAATGGGGGGTGATACAGCCCCAGTGACCATTGAACAATCTGCAAATGGCATTTACAAAGCCATTACTGAGAATACCCATACAGGAAAATTCTGGAATATAGAATTAGACGCTGTTGAAGAATTTTAAGTTATAATCCCGAAAACATTTTTCATCAAATAAGGCATTGCCCATATCTTATTTTACTCTCAAATAAATTAAAACCCGAAAATAATTATTTTTTCGGGTTTTAATTTTTTACTAATAAATCAGACTATTAAAAACACTTAATCTTGTTTAAGTCTAATTCTCAAACTACATCACTTCCTTTAAACTAAGGAAATGCGTACTTTTGTCTTTACTTTTTGGGTGCGAGTAGATCTGATTCAGAAGTTGAGATCTTGGGCAGTTAATAAAATAAAAAATATCCTATGGACTTAATAAGGTTAGAGATCAAGAGAAATATACAAAAAACAGAAGATACCAATTTGTCATTCCGAGTTTTTGACTTAACTGCAGCAAATATTGACCATTACTTACAACCCCATAAAAAAGATCATTTCTGTATTATTTTAGTGGAATCCGGAACTATAAACATGCATATTGAGGACAAAATTTATGCACTGAACCCTGGAAAAATCTCTATAGTTTTCCCCGAACAAATTCACTTTCTATCAAATCCCGGTAATGATCTTTCAGGCAAAATTATTTTGTTTGAAGAAGTATTATTCTGCTCTGATATATTGAAAAATGAACTTAGTGCCTATAATGTCAACCTCGCAGCAAACCTTAATTGCACCGCACTTTCCAAACCTGAATTTGAAGATGTACTTCCTATTATTAAAAACATACAGGGTATTTATAACGCCCCAAGCCTTGTTAAAAAAGAACAGGCACGTTTTTATATCAAAGTTTTTCTGCTTGGGCTAATAGAATCTATTCACGGACAGCATCCTGTTATATATCACGAAAATTCGGGGACAAATCAGCATGTTTATATCTCCTTCAAAAAGTTATTGAACCAACAGTATAAAAGTGAACGTACCGTACAGTACTATGCCCAGCAACTGGCAATTAGCGCTAAAAAGCTTAATGAGATTACCAAAAAACATTGTGGTGAAACTGCTATAAATGCCATTCATAACAGAATTTTAACCGAAATTAAAAGACAGTTACTGTTTTCACATCTCTCCCACAAAGAAATCGCATTTGACCTTGGGTTCAGTTCTCCCTCTGCACTTAATAAATTTGTAAAGGCAAAACTAAAAGAAACGCCAACTGATCTTCAAAACGAATTGGCGCAAATTTATACCGCATAGTCTTGTTTGTATAACATACTCCCTTTTCCCTTGATTTATCTTTGCATCAGTAAATATTACTATTTAACGATGTACAAATTCTTATTGCTTTAAAGGGCATCACGGCTTACTTATTTGCTTTAATTCTGTTCATTAAGAATTAAAACTATAAACAGTCCTGCATTTAAATCAGTCAAAATCCATAAGCGGACATTTGCAAAAACATCAATCAAAATTACCGTGTCGATCGGTGTAAGTATTTGAGTGATATTAAGGACTTATGCGCTTATTTAAATAAAAAAAAGATGAAGATTAATAGTTTGATAAACGAAAACCTACACATAATTTTAGAGGAAAACCTAAAATTAGCCAATCAGATTAATCCTCAAGAGATTGATTTATTGGTTCACAAAATTAAAACAGCAAAAAGAATCTTTATAATGGCTGCTGGCAGAAGCGGGCTCGCATTAAAAATGGCCGCTATGCGCTTTATGCACTTAGGCTACAGTGTATATGTAGTAGGTGAAACTGTTACACCTGCCATTCTTGAAGGCGATCTACTGCTTGTAGCATCAGGATCCGGTACGACTTCAACGGTTTTATCTGCGGTAGAAAAAGCGACAAAACAAAAAGCCAGCGTTGTGGCCATTACCGCCGATCCGAAAAGCAGGCTGGCGGAATTAGCAGAAAATATACTGCTGATTAATGCAGCTACAAAAACAGACTTTGGCGTATCGGTTTCTGCTCAGTATGCAGGAACCCTTTTTGAACAATTTACATTATTTATACTCGAAAGCGTTTTTATGAGCCTATGGCAGGAATCCGGTTTAACCAAAGAAGACCTGTGGCCTAAACACGCTAATCTAGAATAACAATTTTTTACAATTAATTTTTTAAACATTTTTAGACATGACAAAATTACAAGTCGCAATTGATTTACTTACTACAGAAGCAGCATTAGAACTTGCAGCAAAAGTAGCACCTTATGTAGATATTATAGAATTGGGTACGCCCCTTATTAAAGCTGAAGGGCTTAGTGTTGTAACAGCTATGAAAGCAGCTTTTCCAGACAAATTGGTTTTTGCTGACATGAAAACTGCTGATACCGGTGCTTTAGAAGCAGAAATGGCATTCAAAGCAGGTGCTGATTTGGTAACCGTTATGGGTGCTGTAGATGACGCTACTATTAAAGGTGCCGTAGAAGCAGCCAACAAATACGGCAAAAAAGTAGTCGTAGATACTATTGGTGTTAAAGACAGAGTGCAGAGAGCAAAAGAGGTAACTGCTTTTGGAGTTGCTTTTGTTGAATTACACGCTGGTCTTGACGAACAAGCATTACCTGGATACTCTGTACAAACACTAATTAGCGAAGGAAGAGAAGCAAAAGTTCCCTTTTCTGTGGCAGGTGGTGTAAATATTGATACGATAAAAGATGTTGTAGCTGCGGGTGCAGATGTAGCTGTAGCAGGTGGTGCCATTTATGGTGCTAAAGACCCAGCTGCTGCTGCAAAAGCATTAAAAGATGCAATTATCAGTGCTACTGTGTAGTAATTGATTCATTAAGGCTGGACTTTATTTATAGGGTTCAGCCTTTTTTTACAATAATAAATTTAGATACTATAACCATTATGAAAAATACATTCGATTTTGGTATTGTTGGCTTAGGCGTAATGGGACGCAACCTGCTCTTAAATATGGCCGATGAGAAATTCGCCGTAGCAGGTTTGGATTTAGATACAGAAAAAGTTTTATCACTTACCGAGCAAGCCAGTGCACAGCAAATCATTAAGGCTACTACAGAAGTGAAAGAATTTGTAGCACTTATTAAGCAACCGAGGGCAATCATGCTATTGGTACCTGCAGGAAAACCTGTGGATAATGCCATTGCAAACTTGCTGCCGTACTTGGATATAGGCGATATTCTTATCGACGGCGGAAATACCTACTTCATCGATACCGACCGCAGGTTTACCGAATTATCAGCCAAAGGCATTCATTTTTTCGGGATGGGAATTTCGGGAGGTGAAAAGGGAGCACGATTTGGACCAAGCCTTATGCCAGGCGGCGACAAACAGGCTTATGAAAGGCTTCGTCCGATATTTGAAGCCATCGCAGCAAAAGTAGATGAAGAGCCTTGTGTAGCTTATCTAGGGAATGGATCGGCAGGAAACTACGTGAAAATGGCCCACAACGGAATTGAATATGGCATAATGCAGCTTATCTCAGAGGTTTATGATCTGATGAAACGCGGATACAATATAGACGATGATACGATCCAAAAAACATTTGAAGAGTGGAATAGCACTGAACTTCAATCCTACCTTATTGAGATAACAGGAGAAATTCTTAAAAAAACAGATACTGACGGAAAGAAGCTCATCAATGTTATATCTGACTGGGCAAAATCTAAAGGAACTGGAAAATGGACCTCACAGAATGCCATGGATCTTCAGGTACCACTACTCACCATTGATGCTGCTGTTGCCATGCGTGATATGTCTAAAAACAAACCCGAGAGAATTCTCGCTGCCCAAAAATTGGTTTGGGATACCCCGAAAAGTGATAACGACCTTGCTTCTGTTTTAAAAGAACTTAGGGGAGCTTTACATTTTTCTATATTAATTACTTATGCACAGGGACTGGCATTGCTAACCAAAGCTTCATCAGAGTATAATTATAATCTGAACCTTGAAACAGTAACAAAAATCTGGCGTGGCGGCTGTATTATTCGTGCCGCAGTACTAGAAAATTTCAGGCTGGCTTATGCAGAGAGTCCAAGCCTTCAAAATATACTACTCGATGATAACATTGCAGCAGAACTAAACGATAATCAAAACAGCATCCGGAATACTATAAAAGCTGCAGTTCAAAAAGGCATTCCGATTGCCGGGCTGATGAACTCATTAGCTTATTTTGATTCGTACAGATCAGAGCAACTGCCTACCAATCTTATACAGGCACAGCGCGACTACTTCGGGGCGCATACTTACGAGCGTACTGATGCCTTGGGGATATTCCATACAGAGTGGAATAACTAAATTTTAAATGGAACAAGATGAACAACATCAATACTATAAAACCTGCACTCATTATTGTTTTTGGGGCAACGGGTGACTTAGCAAAAAGAAAACTTTTCCCAGCCTTTTACAATCTCTACCTTGATGGGCGTATGCCTGAAAAGTTTAAGATCATAGCATTAGGCAGAGCCCAAAGCAGTAACGAGCAATTTCGCAGTTATGTGAGTGAAAATCTGACTGCATTTTCAAGAAATAAGGTAGACTCCGCAGAAGCTTACCAGCAATTTGCTTCCCATATTACCTATTTGCAAAATGACATAGATCAGGAAGAATCCTATAAGGCACTAAAACTTGAGATAGATGCAACTCAACTGTCATTTGGTGAGCGTGTCAACAGGCTTTTTTACCTGTCGATAGCACCATCTTTCATTGCAACAATCTCTGACAATATCAACAAATTAGGTTTGGCAGCGAATCCAGAACAGGATCGCATTATTATTGAAAAACCTTTCGGTTACAATAAGAGTTCTGCCGTATTACTAAACAAACTATTGTCAAAGACCTTTAAGGAAGAACAGATATACCGCATAGATCACTATCTGGGCAAAGAAACGGTACAGAATATCTTAGCTTTCCGCTTTGGAAATTCCATGTTTGAGCCTCTATGGAACCGTAACTTTATTGATTCTGTGCAGATTACCGTTGCTGAAGAAGTGGGTGTTGAAGATCGCGGCGGATTTTATGAGGATGCTGGGGCATTAAAGGATATGATACAAAACCACCTAATGCAAATTTTAACTATGGTTGCCATGGAAGCTCCAACATCATTGCAAGCAGACGAAATTAGAAACCGTAAAGCGGATGTTTTAAAAGCGATACGTCGTATTACACCACAAGAAGTAGAACATTATACGGTAAGAGGTCAGTATGATAAAGGTTCGATAAAAGAGAAGTCCGTAATGGGATACCTTCAGGAAAATGGAGTCTCGGATAACTCCACTACGGAAACTTTTGTGGCCATGAAATTTTATCTGGATAACTGGAGGTGGCAGGGCGTACCTTTCTATGTCCGAACCGGCAAAAGAATGAAGGAAAAACAATCCTCTATAGTGATTCAATTCAGACCGGTTCCACATTCTACTTTCTCTTTTGGAAAGGAAGGTATGATGCCAAACCGCTTAATTATAAATATTCAGCCCGCAATGGATATAAGGTTGCAGTTTATGACCAAAAAGCCTGGACTCTCCTTATCGCTTAAACCAGCAGAAATGGTTTTTGACTATTTTTCATGTTCCACCAAATCACCAGAGGCATATGAAACGCTAATATTAGATGCTTTGTTGGGAGACCCTACTTTATTTATGCGTTCGGATCAGGTTGAAGAAGCCTGGGATGTGGTAACAACAATTCAAGAAGCTTGGGAAAATGATGAATTTTTAAATTTGCATAAATATCAGGCTGGAGGATGGGGCCCTGAAGCGGCAGACGCATTACTTGCTCGCCAAGGACACAGCTGGATATCAAACACTTATAACGACGTAAAAGAAAAAACAACAGATGGTAACTATTTTTAATAATAAAGAAGAAATAACACCCTATGCAGCCGATATTTTTGTAGCTGCAGCGCAAAAAGCTATACAGGAACGTGGAATTTTTGTGATAGCGCTTACTGGAGGGTCATCCCCTGTGGCTATGTACAAGCTTTTAGCAACGCCGCATTACAGAACAAAAATAGACTGGAATAACGTTTTTGTTTTTTGGGGTGACGAACGCTGGGTGCCACTTGATGATGACCGAAGCAATGCAAAAATGTCATGCCATCACCTTTTAAATCATGTCGCTATACCAAAAGCAAACATATTCCCAATGTATAAGACTGGTATAACATCACAAGATTACGCTCTGGAATATGAACAATCCATCAAAAGTATTGTTAGAGAAGATGGAAAATTTGATCTCATTTTATTAGGAATGGGTGATGATGGCCATACCGCTTCACTTTTTCCGGCCCAGGTCGTACTGCAAGAGAATAGTAAATGGGTATCGGCCTATTATCTAGAGTCGCAGAATATGGATCGCATTACTCTTACAGCGTCTACAATTAACAAAGCCAGAGAGATCGTAGTGATAACTTATGGAGAAAATAAATCGAATGCGCTAAATGAAGTTTTATATGGGGATTATAACCCACAGAAATATCCTATGCAGTTAATTAAACCATTGGATGGAAAACTACTGTTCCTGACCGATCAGGCAGCTATAGGTACAAACCAATAGTTACTGATTCCGTACTGTACTGTAAAGACATTCTTTTAACCCCAAGTACACTCCTTTTTCAGCCTAGATCCAGAACTATTTTCATTCAACCTGATAAAAATAAAAGGGCTCTAGAGAAAATATGCATTAAGATGGCTATCGATAAAATTAGTGAATTTCAAGGAAGGATTTAATTTTTTATCTGCCTCTTCGTTACTAAGCATTTTAAAAGCGCTAATTCATAGACAGCAGACCTTGTTTTAAAAATAGTAAGGTACAAATTCTCATTTGAGCCAAAATGATAAAATTATCATAAAGACCAATTAGAATTTTCACTAGTTTAATTTCCCCATAATTGGAATATTAAACATTTTCTAAAAGATATTTCATGTCTGATGTTGTTCATTCAGCGGGATACTGACAAATACGAAAGATTGTTATAGGTAGAAACCTAGATAAAGGGAAAAACTGAAAAATTCATAATCCCAAATATTGGACATATTCCACATAAGGAATCTGCAAAATTAGTTTTTGATGCCATAAAAAGTTTAGATTAGGTAGTATCTACTGGTTTAATAAAAAGATTTTTTCCATCTCCACCAAGATGTACAACAAATACTACCAAATCAATCTCTCCCTTGTTGGTTCCTTTATGATAGATGTTGTAGGATTCTGCAAAGCAGCTATTTTCTTTGAATTCAGTGATTTTAGGTCTTCCGTTTCAACCGTCAGTGTACCTTCCAAAATATAAGAGAATACAGGAATGTAATGCTTATGCCAACCAGTTGTCTCCTCTGGGAGGAAACGTAATTTTCATCATCGTAACGGCTGCATCTTTGACCTGAGGATATAAAATCTTCTGGCCCATACTGTTTACATCCGATTCCATCAGCTTTTCGATCTTAAAATTGCTATTGTATTGCTGTGCGCTCATAGTCATACTGAATAATGTGAAAGATAATATGATTTTGTTCATAATTATAAGTTTTGACCGCCTGTCCTAATTTTCATTTAGCCACGAAGTCACATCGGCAAGCATTTGCCTATTTATAGTATGAACTTCATCATAAGTATAAAAATCGGTTTGCAGCTCCTTACTCTTTAGGTAAGCCACAGCATCCTCGGCGTAACCATATTGCAGCACCGGATCTAGCTTTCCATGAGAAACAAATATCCTTAACTTCTTAAGTCGATCTTCTGAAACTATCAAGGGTTTGATCTCAGGCAATAAGCGTCCGCTCATGACGGCGATACCTTTTACTTTTTCCGGTTCGGTGAGAGCTACACTGTAACTCATAATACCGCCTTGGCTGAATCCTATCAAATAAACCTGATTCTGGTCAAATTCCTCGACAGCTTTAAGATCATCAATAAACATAATTATTTCTTTACGCGCATTTTCTGCTTGCTCTTTATTAATCACTGGTCCATTCAAACCAAATTGAACCTGAAACCAAGCGTAACTTCCATTTCCTAGTGTCAATGGTCCCCTTACCGATACTACTTTATATTTATCAGGTAGCATGTCAGCAAAAGAAAATATATTTTGCTCATTACTACCAACTCCATGCAACAATAAAAGTAATGGCGGTTTTTCAGATTCTATTTTAGGCTGACGAATTAAATAATGCAATGAAGGTTTTGCCTCTTTAGATGTTATCATAAAACTTGTTATTAATAGGGTTAACGGTATAAATAATAGCAGATACCACATTTTATTTTTCATTAGCTTTTGTCAATTTTTACGGAAAGCATGTTGAGTGAACCTGCCACTATAGTATCATTATAAAAAATGGGTCTTTCATCTTTTTCTTGTAAAGCCAAAACATATAACATAGGCAAATAATGTTCTGGTGTAGGCACTGCCAATTGCATTTCTTTTCCTTGTTTATTAAAATTTATCAAGGAATTATGATCACAATCAAGAATAAACCCCTTAATTTTTTCATTAGCAATTGTAGCCCAATCATAAGCATATCCTGGCGTCATCATTTTATCCCAAGCTGCTGTACGCAAATTATGAATAGAATTACCACTACCAACTATTAAAACCCCCTTTCTTCGCAAGGAAGCAATCTCTTTGGCTAAAGCATAATGATAAGACGCAGGTTGTGTATAATCAATACTCATTTGAACTACAGGCACATCAGCATTTGGGTAAAGAAATTTTACCACCGACCAACAACCATGATCGAGACCCCAGTCTTCATCCAATCCTATAGTAATCGATGAAATACTATTCTTTATTTCATTGGCTAAAATTGGACTTCCTAGTGCTGGATATTGAACATCAAACAAAGCTTGAGGAAATCCTCCAAAATCATGAATTGTTTTCGGCTGTTCCATTGCTGTTACATAGGTACCTTTAGTTTCCCAATGTGCAGAAATGCAAAGAATAGCTCTAGGCTTTGGCAAATTTTTAGCAATAGATTCAAAACCCTTCGTAAAAATATTAGTCTCAATTGCATTCATCGGATTGCCATGCCCTAAGAAAAGAACCGGCATTCGCTCCGTTGCTTCAAAATTTTGTGATAAAGAATGGAGTGCATTTAACTTCATTGAAACGCCAAAAGGCAAAAGTGCCATAGTTTTTAAAAAATCTTTTCTTTCCATTGAGTGAAATAGTTAACCTTACCTGTCTTTTTTACTAAAAAAATAATTTCTCATTAAACACTGACGGGTAAGGATAAATTTATTTTTTGAAGAATTAATTCTCCATTATTTGGTCCATATAGGTTTTATTATCCCAAAAAAGATATTCTTCACTCATAGTGCCATTCTTCCAGATACCGATAGTTGCCATTGGAATTCTAAATTTCTTCCCTGTTGGCTGAATGAATTTTCCACCTCCAAGAGGCATTGGTTTAGTAAATGTACCTTCCATCCATCCCATTACAGCGGTGAAATCGCCACTACCAAATTTAATTGGATGTTCTTTAATGCGCGTATCTGGTGCGTAAACAAACATGGCTTGCAAGGTTTTAATGTGTTGCTCCAAACCATTTTCTATATGTCCATCAGGAAAATGAACCTTAATGTCTTTTGCGTGACTTTCATGAAGTCTACTCCATTCTCTATTGCTAAATACGGTATAATCTAAGGTATCAAATGTTTCCAAGTGTTTTGCGATTAATGCATTGGCAGCTGCCAGTTCTTTAACTTGTTTCAGTAAATCTTCTTTACTATCTTTTTTTTTGTGCAAAAACAGATACACTCATTAATATAACCATCATAGTGGTTACGCCTATTTTTGACATAATTGACTTATTCATAATTACTACTTTTTAATTATTTTTTATATTCTCCGATTAGTAAAACGGATTTAATTGTTTTTCCTTTTTCAGAATCTTCAACAGCTTGGTTGATATCTTCAAAAGAATATGTTTTAATTAGTTTATCAAAAGGAAACTGTCCATTTTGATACATCTTGATAAGTTTTGGAATGAATTCTTCCGAAACACTGTCACCTTGATTTACGAACTTAATTTTGTATCCTTTAGTCAGAAAAATATTTGTTGCTAATTCCAACGGTTTTGTAGCAACTCCAATTATTGCAAGTTCACCTACTGGTGCCATGCTGTTAAGTGTGTTATTAATTACTTCATTGCGTCCGGTTGTGTCAACACCATACTGAACTCCATTTGGTGAAATTTCACGTATGCGTTGTGGCACATTCTCGGTAAGTGAATTGATGATATGTGTGGCTCCCAATTCTTTAGCAAAAGCAAGGCGTTCTTCATTAATGTCAACTGCAATAATAGTTGTTGCAGAAGATGCTTTTGCAGCCATAACAGCAGATAAACCTACGGCACCAGTACCACTTATAACTACAGAACTTCCTACTTTTATTCGCAAAGTATTGATAATAGCTCCTGCACCAGTTTGAATTCCGCAGCCTAATGGTCCTAAAATTTCTAAAGGCACATCTTTTGGAACAGCAATTACATTATTTTTATGAGCTATGGCATAAGTAGCAAAAGAAGACTGCGAAAAGAAATTATCGTTGATGGCATTTCCTGCCTGATCGTGATGATGGTGATCACCATCAACAGTAGCTCCAGAAAAATTACGTTGAAAAAACTCATAGCAATACGCCGGATTTCCTGTTCGGCAAATTTCACATTCACCACAAAATCCGTAAGTAAGCACTACGTGATCTCCTACTTTCAAGTGGTGTACATCCTCACCTACTTTTTCAATAATTCCTGAACCTTCATGACCTAGAATAACCGGAAAATTTGGAGAACCCATTACAAAATCTCGTGCTACCATATCGGTATGACAAATACCGGTAGCTACAATTTTTACTAATACTTCTTCTGCACCTGGTACATCGAGAATTACTTTTTGCAATTCAAAATTGCTACCTTTTTCTTTTACAATAGCCGCTGTTATTTCCATAATAATATTTGTTACAAGTTTTTAATTGGTTTCTTGTGGTGCTACTTCTTAATTCTATAATCGGCAACGGTATGATACTGAATCTTATCGCCTTCAAACACAAAAGTATCTGTTCCCATAGGGATTTCATTTGAACCAGATTCACTTGACCATGCGATGTAGGCTAAATTTCCTTCAATCGTTTTTTGTTTCATAGTAAAAGAAGAACCTGAGGGGATTACTTCAAAAAAGTCGTTAAAGAATTTGCGTACTTCTGCCAATCCCTTTACAGATCCGTTAGGTGTCATAATTACTGATTGTTCTGTATAATCCTTTAGAATTTCATCTAAGTTATTTTCTCCAAATGCAATAAGATGATGCATTAAAATTTGTTCTACCATAGTGTTCATTGTTTTTGTTTGTTCAGTCATTTGTAATATGTTATTTTTAGGTATTTTAAGAAAGGAACTTGTAACAGCCCATACTGCTGGAAAGTCTTCAAGAAACACGGCGTGTGTAGCATTCGGAATTATGGCAAGTTCTGCATTGGGAATCATTTTAGATGCATTTACAACTCTCTTTGTAGATACAAATTGGTCATGATTACCAGCCATAACTAGAACAGGACATTTGATGGTTGCAAAAAAATCTTTACTAACTAGCATTTTAGCACTAACATCACTCACTTTATCAAATAGCTCCTGTAATCGATGGGGTTCTGGCATCAATTGTAACTGTTGTTCCCAATACAGTTTATCCAATTTCATCATATCACTAACTTTCAAGTTAATTTTATAATCACCTGGATGTGTTTCAGCAGCTCCAATAATAACCATTTGTTTGACTTTTTGTGGGAATTTACTAGCTAGATAATATCCTGTATAACCTCCATCGCTGAAACCAAATACCGTTACACTATCTTTAGTAACTTCATTTAAAACAGTAACGACATCCTTGGCTTTCTGTTCGTAAGTATGTGGTTTGGTACCTAACTCCGATTTACCATGTCCTCTCGTGGAAATAGCAATAACTTGATAATGTTTAGAAAAGTTATCAATTAGCTGTGTCATTTCATAAGTAGACCCAGCAATACCTCCATGTAGTACTACTAATGGTTGTCCCTTTCCATATACTTCGTAGTAAATTTTAGCATCGTCTGAATTGACATAATTCCCCTTCGAAAGATTATTCCCATAAGGTATTCCAGAAGTCGGCAAAGAGTTAACCATAAATGATTTCATGGTTTTTATTTCTTTCCGCTGACTAAAAGCAGGTAAAATTAATAATGTTAGAAGTACTGTAAATATATTTTTCATTGGTACAATCTTTAGTAAATTAGTATTCAGCATTTGATAGATCTTATTCATGAAGCCACTTCTTAAAAAGGTTATGTATAAAAGGCATTACCAAAAAAATCATAAACCCAGAAATCATGAGTGCGCTTATAATTCCTGCAAAAAAATACAGCGGAATTACTTTTGCAATTAATTTTACCATCATTGGTATGATAAGCGTTAACGGATAAACGGCAATAAATGTTACCGCCCATTGTTTCCATTTCTTGGTGCCTTCAAAAATTCTGAACCAGAAAATATTCCAATTCTGAATAACTTCTTGCTTATCTTTCAACCATTTAGAATCTAATGTATTAAAAATTGTCTTCCTCTCATCCGATTGTAACCAAGCGTTTACATGTTCTTCTGTATCAAAGCGAATCAAAAATCAAAGCGAATCAAAATATGATAATAATCTGCCTCTTTTAAACTATTTAAAACAGTAATATTTAGAAATCCTTTAAAAGTTTTAATAAGAGTTACTGCTTCTGATTTCCATTTTTCAAAATCATTAGTGTCGGTAGACTTTAATTTAAAACGAACCAGAAGTAAGCCATCGGCATCATTTTGATGTATACTCATTTAATTGTATTGAATTAGTAAATTGTATAGTATGTAGAGTAATTTTAACTCTGTTTGAAAATTAATTAGCATCAAACAGAGAAAAAAGTTACTATTTTATTAAACAACTAGCTTTGCTTCGTTTAGCGTAACGGCTTTACCCAAAGCACCAAATTCATGCAAGTCACCAAATACTTCGATACGTATCGATTGATTAAGAGTTCCAACGCGTAATGGTTCAAAACCGTTATCACGAATTAATTCTTCAATTTCAGCATTAATACTACTATTGTCAGTAGCATAAAATTCTACTGCCTTTTCTGGAGTTTGGAAAGAAGCACTTGCGAGAGTAGCTGCTCCTAATGTTCCCAATGCTTTTACCAATTCAGCACCATTCGGAACTAATGCAGATAAAAGTTGCCCAGCTGATTCGTCTTCACCAATAATTTTCTTAAAACCACCATTTTCATCTGGAGCAATAGGATTTGATGGATCAACAATAATTTTACCTTCAAGTGCTGTAGCATAAGTTTTTAAAAAATCTTTGATTGGATCAAAATATATGGCAAGTACAACAATATCAGCTTCTTTAACTGCATCAGCAATAGTGGCTGCATGTGTTAGACTTCCTAATTTTTGCGAAAGTACATTTGCTTTTTCAAATGTTTTATCAGCAAGAATTACGGAACGATTTCCTTTTACAAGATTTGTGGCAACTGCAGCGCCAATATTTCCTAAACCAATAACTGCAACTTTAGATTTTTGTATCATAACTATTTCTATTTTTTATTAATTGTAATTTGTGGGTACAAATGTCCGACACTGGATAGAGGTATTCCAATGACGTAGTTTAAGAAATAGTCTTGATGTAGATTAAGAGTTTTGAGAAGCTTTTGTACGCTGATTTCGCAAACGGCTTAAAAATTCTGGAGTAACACCCATAAAAGCAGCGATTTGAACTTGAGAAATACGATTAATCAAATGAGGATAACGCTCTAAAAAAGCTTCATAACGTTCCTCTGCAGTTGAACTTATAT
>NCDW01000023.1:15411-27964 GCA_002280395.1 Flavobacteriales bacterium 32-35-8 | reverse complement strand
ATAAGATTAAGAATAGAGTAGGTCTATAAGGTATAAAACAGGGTTAATTTATGCTCAAAATACGTTTAGGAATGGTTTTTGTGTTAAAACAATGCAAAAAGCCATGGACTTAGTTAAACGTTTAAAATAAAGAAATATCTTTGGTAAACGTTTAAGTTTGTGGATTATAAATTAACCCAATTCATTTATAATATAATAAAACTGTGAAATTTTATTTTTCATTTTTTGTATTTCTGTTTCTTGTTGTATCGATGGATGCTCAAATTGATAGCAGGAATAATTCAATATCAATCCCTGCCATAGAAAGTCCGAAGGATTCATCCGACGCCAAAAGCTTATTGCCATCAAAGCCTATTGAAGCTCAAAATACCAATAAGGGCTTATCGACTCCAAAAGCAAACACTCAATTTAATTTCCCTAAAAAAGAATTCTCCATGACGGGGGGTGAGGTATTTGGAAACCCAGGGGAACTCTATGAAAAGTCATTAAGTAAAAAAGCAGCAGAAACTAGACCCGAGGGATATGGTGAAAATGCAGGGCTAAAAGAAGATGCTTTTTGGGGCGATTATAGAACCAGTTCAGCCGTTATAAAAATTACTTATAGAGATTATAGTGCCGTCGATGGTGATTATCTCACTGTTATGGTGAATGATGATATTATACAGTCCAATGTATTATTAACAAGTGGATTTAAAGGGTTCAATCTAAAATTAGAAGAAGGTATTAATAAAATTGAATTTTTAGCTTTGAATGAAGGAGCATCTGGACCCAATACCGCTGAGTATTTAATTGTAGAAGAAGCTGGTAAGATTATCACAGGTAAAATATGGGCACTTTCGAAAGGGGTGAAAGTGAAAATTATTATTATTAAAGAATAGTTTTTAGCTTATAATTTTATCAATTAACATCAACTCTTCAGCAGTGAATCTCAAATTATCCAAAGCTTTTACATTTTCCCTTAATTGATTGGCACTACTGGCGCCAACAAGCACGGAGCTTACTTGTGGTTGTCTTAAAATCCATGCAATGGCCATTTGCGATAATTTTTGATTACGTTTTATAGCCAAAGTGTTTAAGGCCTTCACTTTTTCAATATTATTTTTAACGGTATCTGTATTTAAAAAGGAAAATGCTTTATTGGCTCTGGAATCTTCGGGAATTCCATGTATATACTTATCAGTCAGCATGCCTTGTGCCAATGGAGAAAAAGCAATACAGCCCACACCGTTTGCTTCTAATGTTTTTAAAAGACCATCTTCAACCCAACGATCGAACATGGAGTAGCGTGCCTGATGCAATATAAAAGGAACATTCCATTGTTTAAGAATCACGGCTGCTTTTTGAGTCTCTTCTGGTTGATAATTGGAGATGCCCACATACAAAGCTTTTCCTTGTCGAACCATATCTGCCAAAGCACCCATGGTTTCTTCCAAAGGCGTATCAGGATCTGGCCTGTGATGATAAAAAATATCAACATAATCCAAGCCCATGCGTTTTAAACTTTGGTCGATACTAGCAATTAAATATTTTCTAGAACCAAAATTGCCATAAGGTCCGGGCCACATATCATAGCCTGCTTTGCTGGCAATAAACAATTCGTCCCTGTAATTCTTAAAATCCTTTTTATAAATCGTTCCGAAATTTTCTTCTGCAGAACCGTACGGAGGGCCGTAATTATTGGCTAAATCGAAATGGGTAATACCTAAATCAAACGCGCATCTCAAAACCTCTCTGGCAGTTTGCAAATTATCAACAAATCCGAAATTATGCCAAAGTCCGAGTGAAATAGCCGGTAAAAGAATCCCGCTTTTCCCTGTTCTTTTATAGACCATGTCATCATATCGTTGAGGATTTGGAACGTATTCTTTTGCTTCGGATTTATCGTTTATGTGCATGATTACTTCTAATAACAATGAGGTATAAAAATATAAATTTATTAATTCAAAACGCCTCATCCATAAAAAACTATCGTATTTCATTATATTTTAATTTAAATTTTAGCATGAATCATTCGTCATAAACCCTTTAAAGGTGTTATTTTTGCACGCTACCAATTTATATGTATGTCCATATCACAAACAGAATTAGAGGAAAGGAAAGCTGGCAAAGATTTATATAGTTACCAAAAAGGGGCTATCGATAAAATTTTCAAGGCCTTTGAAGAATCTCCAGACGATTACCATTTACTGTACCAACTACCCACAGGTGGAGGTAAGACCGTTATTTTTTCTGAAATTGTTAGACAATACCTAAAGCATCACAAAAAAAAGGTATTGGTGATGACGCACCGTATTGAACTTTGTAAGCAAACATCTAATATGCTTACCGAATTTGAGGTTGTCAATAAAGTAATCGATAGCAAAGCGGATTTAAGTGATCAGGGCGAATACAGCTGTTTTGTGGCGATGGTAGAAACCCTAAATAATAGGCTAAATGATGACAAATTGGATATTTCTGATATTGGTTTGGTTATTATTGATGAAGCCCATTACAATTCCTTTACCAAACTTTTCAAATTTTTTAGTCAGTGCTTTATTCTAGGAGTTACCGCAACTCCTTTGAGCTCTAGCATAGAATTGCCTATGACCGACAATTATGATGAATTGATTGTTGGCGAAAGCATCGAATCTTTAATACAAAATGGCTTTTTGGCGCGTGCCGAAATGTTTACCTATAATGTTGGCTTGACCTCTTTAGTGGTCGGTGCCAATGGTGATTATACAGTTAAATCATCGGAAGACTTATATACGGCTAACGATATGCTAACCAAGTTAATACAGGCGTACGAAGAACGTTCGAAAGGTAAAAAGACTTTGATTTTCAATAATGGTATCAATACCTCTTTACACGTGTATGATACGTTTAGAAAAGCGGGGTATCCCATTGCACATTTAGATAATACGAATACCAAAAAGGAAAGATCCCAAATTTTAAAATGGTTCAAAAAAACACCGGATGCGATTTTAACTTCCGTTAGTATATTGACGACTGGTTTTGATGAACCAACGGTGGAAAGTATCATTTTAAACAGAGCCACCAAATCGTTGACACTCTATTATCAAATGATTGGGAGGGGTTCTCGTGTGTTGAAAAACAAAAAGACCTTTGATGTGATCGATTTGGGTAATAATTTCCACCGCTTTGGACCTTGGGGCGATGATCTGGATTGGCAACGCATATTTAGGTCGCCAAATTATTATCTGGATTCCCTTTTAAGTGATGAGGATTTAGAAAGTAATTTTCGATATGAAATGCCAGATGAATTGAGGGCAGAGTTTGCGAAATCACAAAATGTTCATTTCGATGTTCAAAAAACTTACGTGGAATCCATAAGAAACGGGGAATCTTCAAAAGTCGTTTTAGAACGTTCCATAGAACAGCATGCTAAGATCTGTGTGGAAAACAGCGACGATGTTTATGATGCCTTGGCGTTGGCAAAGCTATTGGGAGACGACATCGATTTTAGGATCAATCGCTATACGAAGTGCATTAGCAAGAGCACTTTCAACTTTGTGGAATGGCTCAAAGGCGAATACAGAAAGAAATTAAATGCCTATTTAAGGTCTAATTTCGATGATGTTTATGAATCTATCCACGGATATCCCCCAGAAGACTAAACCTCTAAACAGTTTTTTTTATAATATTGCCCAAAATAAGCGTATATTTGTGACATATATGCATGTTCAAGCATTTTCTATAATTTTTTGATAAACAGTTTCTCGTTGATAAGATTTTATATAAAATTAATTGCAATGCAGTAAATTTTTAATAATTAAAAACCCTTACCGTAAACTATGGCAAAATCACAAGTAACTTTTAACAAGATTGAAAAAGAAAAAAAACGCTTAAAAAAACGAGAAGATAAGCAAAAGAAGAAAGACGCTAGAAAAGCGGAGGCCAAAGAAAACCCACAAGGCATTCAATTTGCTTATGTAGATTACAATGGTAATTTAACAGACACACCACCAGATCCTTCCATGAGAATTAAGGTTGAGGCAGAAAGTATAGAGATTGGTATCCCTAAAAAAGAAATAAGTGATGAAGAACCTGCGGCTAAAGAAGGCAAAGTGTCCTTTTTTGACACTTCTAAAGGTTTCGGATTCATCATAGACAGCATCAACCAAGAAAAATATTTTGTCCATGTTAGTGGCTTACTTCAGCCCATAGCAGAAAATGATAAAGTAACCTATGAATTGGAACGAGGCCAAAAAGGAATGAATGCCGTTCGGGTTAAAAAGATTTAATTTTTTAATCAAATACATTAACTTTCCTAAGTTTAATTTATTTTGAGAAATCAATAGTGCCTTATGAGTTTGCATGCCCTTGAAGAAGATCAGGAATACATCAATCTACAGACCGAATTAGTTAGATTACAACAATACATCAAAGAAACCAATAAACGCGTAGTTATTCTGTTTGAAGGCCGTGATACCGCTGGAAAAGGTGGTGCCATTATGCGGTTTATCCGTTTTTTAAATCCGAGATTATTTAGGGTTGTTGCGCTTTCCAAACCGACAGAACGCGAAGCTGGCCAATGGTATTTCCAACGCTATATAGAACATTTACCAGGACCTGGAGAAATGGTTTTATTTGATCGTAGTTGGTATAATAGAGGCGTAGTAGAACCAGTGATGGGTTTTTGCACAAAAAGTCAGTACAAGTTATTTAATAAACAAGTGGTTCAGTTTGAAAAAATGCTGATTGAAGACGGCATATATTTGTTTAAATTTTGGTTTTCCATTGATGCTGAAGAGCAGAAAAGACGATTGGAAGACCGTGTCCATAATCCCTTAAAACAATGGAAATTAAGTAGTGTAGATGTCGCTGCGCAATCTAAATGGGCAGATTTTACAAAATATAAGGAAGCCATGTTTAGAAAAACTGGGACACCACAATCACCTTGGGTCGTTATTAAAGGAAATGAGCGTGATGTCGCTAGAAAAGAATTGATTCGTTACGTGGTTAACCGATTTGATTACGACAAAAAAGGAGACACCAATGAGCGCTTATCACTCGACCATTCCATAGTAACAGAAGTTTTCGATTTAATTACTTTAAAAGAATGTATAAATAAATAGTTTAAACATTCTATCTTTAAAACATTATGGCCATCCCACGCAAAACCATTCTCATTGTTTTAGCTTTTTTCGCTATTTATGTTATTTGGGGTTCCACATACCTACTTAATAAAATTGCCGTTGCTGAACTTCCTCCATTTTTTTTAGCTTCATTCCGATTTATAACGGCTGGTATCATTATTTTCGCCATTGCTAAATCCATGAAACTTAGGTTGTCCATCACCCGCAAGCAACTCATAAACTGCGTGTTTTCTGGTTTTTTGTTCCTTGTGTACGGAAATGGCATATTTGTTTGGGCCTTAAAATATGTGGATAGTGGCTTTGCCGCTTTAGAGGCATCAACACAGCCATTATTTGTATTATTGCTAATGCGCCTCATAGAAAATAAAAAAATGAAACCAAGTGCTTTGATAGGCATTTGTTTGGGGATTATTGGCATGTATATTTTGGTAAGCCAAAAGCAATTGGTTACTGAAGAAGGTTCGCTTTTGGGTATGTTCATGATTTTAACGTGTGTGCTGAGTTGGAGCTACGGGAGTGTTTTTGTTTCAAAAGCTGATTTACCAGCCAATTATTTTGTGAGTACGGCGTATCAAATGATAAGTGCCGGAATTCTTTTAGCTATCACGAGTCTGGTTTATGGAGAAAACTGGATATCTCCTTTACAATGGAGTGTTTCCGTAAAATGGTCCATGTTACTTTTAAGTGTTTTTGGCAGCGTGGTTGCTTTTACTTCTTTCAATTATTTATTAAAAATGGTGTCTCCCGAAAAGGTATCGACTTCGGCCTACGTAAACCCAGTAATTGCCATATTATTGGGCTGGTACATTCTTGATGAAGCCATCTCTTTACAGACCATGATTGCAGCCTGTGTTCTTTTAACAGGCGTCTATTTTATAACAACCAAAAGAAAAATTAAAATAAGACCTTTTGGACGTTAAAAAAGCCATAAAATTCATGTTTATAAGTGCGTTTGCATTTGCGTGCATGAACAGTGCTGTTAAATATTTAGTGGACATGAATGCCTTTGAAATTGTTTTTTTTAGGTCTATTGGTACCTTATTCTTGACCTTCGGGTATTTGTACAAAAAAAAGATTCCAGCTTTTGGTAACAATAAAAAATTATTGACACTTCGAAGTTTGGTCGGACTTATCTCAATGACGCTGTTTTTTATGTCAACTAAATATATCCCCATTGGTACCGCTGTTTCTTTAAGATATTTGGCACCCATTTTTGCGGCTATTTTTTCTATTTTTTTATTGAAGGATAAAATCAAGCATTGGCAATGGCTTTTCTTCTTGATTTCATTTTTAGGGGTCTTAGTTTTAAAAGGATTGGACACGCAAACAAATAACTACGGCCTGTTTCTAGCAGTTGCTTCAGCGGTTTTTAGCGGATTGGTCTTTATAACGGTTAGCAAAATTGGTAAGAGCGAGCATCCTGTGGTAGTGGTCCATTTCTTTATGTTTATCTCTACAATTGTAGGTGGTTTGCTGGCAATTAGTAACTGGACAAATCCGGAAGGGTGGTGGGAATGGTTGTTATTGTGTAGCTTAGGATTTTTTGGGTATTTCGGACAGGTGTTTATGACAAAAGCTTTTCAGGTAGCATCTACTAGCCAGGTGGCTCCTTTAAATTATTTAGAAGTTATTTTCACGGTATTGGTAGGGGTCTTTTTATTTGGTGAAATTTATACCGTTTGGAGCATCGTTGGCATGTTTATGATTATTCTAGGACTCGTTTTAAACTTTAGGTACAAAGCAAATAGATTGGATTAAGTTGTACAGCATTTAGTGTATTTGTACTTTTGCCCGACTTATTATGAATAAATGACTTTTAAAACCCGAATCAATCAACTTAGAAGATGGTTTATGCATAGCATAACCAAGCATATTGGCAGTGGATATTCTGAACCAAAAGTAGGCGACCTTCATATTGCTGATATAAATAAAGTACTCATTATAAGACCCAATCACCGATTGGGCAATCAACTTTTATTAACGCCTATCGTTCAAGAAGTCATCAATACATTTCCAAACTGTGAGATCGATTTATTCGTTAAAGGTGGCGTAGCTTTACCTGTTTTTGAAAATTATACGCAAATCAACAACATCATTCAGCTACCCAAAAAACCTTTTAGCAATTTATTCACCTATTTTAAAGGATGGATTTCCATAAAGAAAAAAACATACGATTTAGTCATCAATGGTGATAAAAATTCATCTTCAGGAAGGTTGTTGACACAGCTTTCTAAAGCAAGATTTAAGATTTTTGGAAATAATTATGAAGAGATACAGTCAAAATATGAGGACTACGAGCATATTTCAAAATACCCCGTTTATAATTTAAGACACTATCTAAAAAAATTAGGATTGCCAGAAACAACTGCGCCAATGCCCTTGTTGGATATTAAATTAAAGGAGTCTGAAATAGCTAATGGAAAAAAAATCTTAGAGGGCATTATTAAGAACAATAAAAAAACCATCTGTTTATACACCAACGCTACGGGCGATAAATGCTACTCGGAAGATTGGTGGCTAACCTTTTACACACGGTTACAAAACGAGTATCCAGACTATAATATCATTGAAATGTTGCCGATTGAAAACATTTCAAAAATCAACTTTAAAGCACCTCATTTCTACAGTAAGGACATCCGTGAAATGGCGGCCATTATTAAAAACACAGCCATATTTATTGCTGCCGATAATGGGGTGATGCACTTGGCAAGTGCGTCGTTAACGCCAACAGTTGGATTCTTTTCGGTGACAAGTTCTAAAATGTATGCGCCTTTTGGTAATGGCAGCATCGCTTTAAATACTAATGAAACATCTATAGATGATTGGCTTAGGGCTATAGGTAATATCCTCGTTTTTTAACAAATACTTATCACTCCAGACTTTAATTTACGTGAACATATTCGTAAATTGTCAAAAAAATTAAAGTCTCATTAATAATATAGATTAACATACTTCAAAGTTGCCTTTCGTAACTTTGAAGCTTATTAATTAATCCAAAAACAAAGTATGCATATATGAGTAAACAAGCATTATTAAATCCTTATAACGGTAAAAACTTAAACCTTAAAAATAGGGTAGTGATGGCGCCTATGACGCGCAGTAGAGCTAATAATGAAGGGAATATCCCAACGGAGGAGCTACAAGGTTTGTATTATGAACAACGGGCTTCTGCTGGTTTAATCATTACCGAAGGTTCCCAAGTATCGCCAAGAGCCGTTGGTTATATCAACACACCTGGTATCCACACCAAAGCTCAAGTAGAAGGTTGGAAAAAAGTCACCAAACGTGTACACGATAAGGGTGGAAAAATTTTCATCCAGCTATGGCATGTGGGCCGTGTATCACATCCCGATTTTCATAATGGCGAGTTACCTTTGGCTCCTTCGCCCGTAAATCCACATGATAAAGTATATACCCATGAAGGTCTTAAAGAAACGCCTACACCAAAGGAAATGACCTTGTCCGAGATTAACGAAACCATAAACGACTTTAAAAATGCTGCAAAAAATGCCGTAGAAGCTGGGTTTGATGGTGTGGAAATACATTCTTCGAATGGGTATTTATTCCATCAGTTTTTTAGTGGAACTACCAACCATAGAACCGATAATTATGGAGGAAGTATAGAAAATAAAGCACGTTTTTTCTTTGATGTGCTAGATGCTGTTAAAGAAGTGATTCCAGAGGAAAAAATAGGAGCGAGGTTTAATCCATCGCTAAACAATGTGTTTGGTATGACAATGGATGAACAAACCATCCCAACTTTTGAATACATCATTAAAAGATTGAATGATTACAATTTAGCCTATGTGCATTTATCTGAGCCTTTTACGGATGTTTCAAATATTCCGTATGCCGTAACAGAAATTGCGAAACATTTCCGACCTTTATACCATGGCACCTTAATGATTAATGCCGGGTTTACCCAAGAAAAAGGAAATGCCGTGATTGAAGCTGGTGATGCTGATTTAGTGTCTTTTGGAAAGTTATATATTTCTAATCCTGATTTGGTGGAACGTTTCGAAAACAATTTGGAACTGACCGATTGGAATGCTGAAACCTTTTATACACCAGGGCCAGAAGGCTATACAGATTATATAAAGGCAACTAATACACAGCTTATCTAACAATTAAACTTTATAATATGAAATCGCTATATAAAATTTGCATCTAGGTACAAATTAAAATAAGCGATTGCATATGACCTTTAAGAACCAATTAAATAATTACATATGAAATTTACAAGAAAAGCCAATGCACAATGGAACGGTGCTGGAAAAGACGGAAAAGGATATTTAACCACGGCAAGTGGTATACTAAGCAAAACGCCATACTCATTTCACACACGTTTTGAGGATGGTGAAAAAGGTACGAATCCAGAAGAATTAATTGGTGCGGCACACTCCGGATGTTTTGCCATGCAATTAAGTTTTTTATTGAACGAAGCTGGTTTTACGGCAACGACTTTAGATGTAGCCGCTGTGGTAACTTTTGAAGACGGAAACGTGACTAAAGTCGCTTTAACTTTGGAAGGTGACGTTCCAAATATTGATGCGGCTCAATTTCAAGAAATTGCAACAAAAGCAAAAGAAGTTTGTCCGATTTCTAAACTTTTAAAAGCAGAGATTGAATTGAATGTGACTTTAAAGTAATAAGTTAATTAAATACATAAAACAACCAATTTATAAATACATTGGTTGTTTTATGTATACTATTTTTATTGTAATTTAAATAAAAAACCTGACACATAACATGTTGCATCAGGTCTTCCTCTAAAACTAAAAAATATAGACAATCTTCACTCTTGGACGTTCCAAGTAAATTTAAAAGTTAAAAATTATTAATCGGCACCATCCAACTTTGCTTTATTAACGGCGTACTCTGCAACGGCTTTACCCTGAGCCAAACCAACTTCAGCATCAAAAGTCCAATGGATACCACCATACAATCTTGAGCTAGCAGCCTCTTCTGCCCATTTCCAAACCTGATTGGACTCCTGCGGAAAAATATAGGAAAGTACTTCGGCAGCAGCTGCAGAAAAGGTACTGTGTCCAGAGGTATAAGCCGGGAAATTAGGTGTGCCCAAAATGGTTTTAAATCCTGGAATCATTTCAATAGGTCTTGGGTAATGGTAGTGATATTTAGTATCCCAACAGCTAATCCCAGCATCCATAATGGCCATGTTCAAATATGCAAAGGTACGTGCAGAACGCAATGGGTTCAATTCATAGGCTACTATATATTCCTTTGTAATACGATTCCAGTGACCAGGTGGGGTAAAAGAGGATAATCCATCTTCCCAAAAATTAGCGACCCTTCTTCGCTCACTGGTTACATTAGCAGCATAATCTTTTAAAATTCTAACATCTTCCAAATATTCGGGTGAACCAATAGCTGGTGGTGGACCCGGACGTACATCTTCCACGTTATCAACATTCCACATACGTACTTTTCCGTAAAGAGGTGTTAATCCAACAGGTCTAACAGGGTTTTCTTGGTTTGTCCATTGCCAACCGAATCTTTCAAACGCAGCAGCTTTTATGGAATCTGAAACTGGTTTAGGAGTTTGTGCTTTGCTCATCCCATCGGTGGACGCTCTGGAAAGGGCTCTAGTAGCTATCTCATTTCCTATTAATTTGCCAGCTTCTATATCGCTTTGAACGTTTCCTCCAGATAAAAATAGACTTTCTAAATGTTCGGCTTCCTTTTGTTGCAAATATTCAACTTCTAAAGGGAACATGGCACTCAAGATTCTTCTGGATGCACTTGCAATTACGGCACCGTCGGAAGGATAGGAGGGAATGTTATTTGATGGATAAGCAAACTTTATAGTGTTATCGTTGTGGTAAGGCGCAAGCCTATTATATGCATATTTAAAGTCCCAAGCCAATATCAACCCATCATATTGGGCAACAGATAAATAAGCCAACGCTCGAATAGCATAAGGAGGATGTGCAAAAGGAAATGCAGGTGGGCCGTTTGGATTACTTGGGTTGGGCAAAGTATATGTTCCGTCGGCATTAGGGCCTGGGATAAGGTTATACTTTGAAATCAATTCCACGGCTATTTCGTTCCAGCGCACAATTGGATTATTGGTCCAATATTCTATGGCCTTTTTTTGTTCGTTTGTGGCTTGTTGCATGGCTGCTTTCATCTCGGCAAGTTCCGACAAGTATTCGCTTGAATTTGGTGCGCTAGGTACATCAATGGTAATAGTGCCCCCAGTTAGTATAGGTGTCCAATCTCCACCATTTTCATCCGCAGATGCATACGAATAACTATCAAAGTCCATATAATGGGGGATATCTTTTTCACAACTCATTACCAATAGAATCATGGTAAAAATTGAGAAAACAAGCAGCTTATTGTTCATTATATTATTGTACATGGCTAGTCTTTTTAAAATTAAACTGATAAGAAACTCCAACGCCTGTATTATTGATTTTTCCGGCATTCAATCCATCAAAAACACGATTGTGGTAAGCTATTACACCGAGACCCTCAATGTTTTTAAAATAATATTGTGCAAATACTCCCCATCGGTCAAAATTTACTTTATTAGTAGGTTTTGGTGCGTAATATGCTCGAATATCATCTCCACTTGTAGATCGTTGACCCGTATATATGAGTTCTAATCGCAAGGCGTTTTCAAAGGCTTTAAAACCAATAACGCCTTCAAAACTCCAAGCATTGGGTACATCCATATAATTGGAATATCTAGCTCCATTACTATAATAATAATCTCGCTCTGTTTCGGCATATCCTCTCCATATATGGGCCGCACTGGTTCTAACATACAGATTGTTGTTCCATTTATGCTGAATGATACCTCGAAGGAAAAACTCAGGTGCTCCAAGGCCTAAGCTATAGGGCATATAATCGGCAAGGTAATTTGAAGCAGGAGTTGAATATCCTATACTGGTTAGTAACATTAGTTCTCCACCAGACATTTTTTTTCTTAATGCTTGATATTTCAAAGAAACTCCTAAATCTTGAAACCCTTCTGCACCTGCAAATTTACCTCCGTTTGGTTCAGTAGATCTGGTGCTCACATGGGGAACACCCACATATAAATTGGCATTTTTAAAAATCCCAAAAGCAATAACGGGCATAATTGTTTTTCGCTCCACAGTAGCTATGGTAGCATTGGTACGTAATTTAGAACCTTCCCAGTATTCATCAAAACTTCCATAATCGTAACCTAAAAAGAAACAGATATCTCCCGTGGGCATCATTTCTGCATCGGTAGGAGTTTGGGCATTACCAGCATGCATAACAAATACGAGTAGCACTATCAAAAGTCTGTGAAGGAGTACATTTGACGTCTCCATTGGAAATAACACATCAATCCAATGGAACATTTTAAATCGGTGAATCATTCAAAGAAATAGTTAGTTGGTTGAAAATAATTTAAAATCGGACCAGTCCATTCCGGTTTCAAAAATTATTTATCAGCT
>NCDW01000023.1:0-15374 GCA_002280395.1 Flavobacteriales bacterium 32-35-8 | reverse complement strand
AATATTATTAATTTACAGTATTCCAATAAAAAAAAATATATGAATGCGCCATTTAGATTGATGAAACCTTTATTTTAATGGATAGAAGATTTTGTTAACTGAATTATTTTTGTTGTTGGTTTATGAATCCAATTCGTTTCTGTCAGACTGAGCGCAGTCGAAGTCAGCAAATGAAAACAGCGTCTAATAAACCAAGCAATTCATCGGTAATTTTTACACTTTTAAACATTTTATCGTAAAGTTTTGGCGTTCATAAGATTTTTAATGTTTAATAGGCTTAAACCATTAATTTTAAACAAATTATAACCCAAACCCCAATGAAAAAACTAACAATTTTACTATCCTTAGCCAATTTGATAAGCATTAGCTTTGCAACCGTGGCCCAAGATACAGCTAGCAATGCAACCCTACTTGCAGACGACTACAAAAAGCGCAGTGCCGTTTACGATTATTCTGAAGCGACCCTAAATAATACAGATACTATAGCCGATTTTGAGGCTAAAGCCGAGAAACTAAAAATATCCGGGACCATTTACCATAGTGATGGCATAACACCTGCCAAAGATGTTATTTTATACATTTTTCAACCAGACGATAAAGGCAATTACGAAATGAAAAAGGATGCCAACCGCAAACGCTATGTGCACCACAGGGCTTGGATAAAAACCGATGCTGATGGAAAATACACCTTCTACACCTTCATGCCCGGTAAATTATTACGTACCAAAGAATTAAAACAAATACACCGAATCATTAAGGAACCAGGCAAACCGGAACAAGAATTAGCACCTTTCTTTTTTAATGATGATCCTTTGTTTCCGGAATTAACATTGGCTTGTCAGGCAGAAGCTGTTAGAAGTATGCTTAGAATAGACGAAAAAGATGGTATGTACATAGCAACAAAAGACATAAGATTAGATGCTACGGATGCTGTAGAATTTTAACAATATATAAGTTCCTATTTTAAACTCACCCAGTATACATTTTTTAGTATACTGGTTTTTTTATGGGTTTTGTAATAGTTATATTAACAAAAAATTAAACAGCTTATGTCAAAAATTTGGTAAATTTAAGGAACTACCACCAAGTTTATCATATCCTAAATTTTTTAAGTATGAAAAAGATTTTATTTCTAGGTACTCTACTAATTCTTCTGGTTGCCTGTGGTTCAGGGAATCCTAAATATAGCCAAGAAAACAGTAACCTGCTCCATAATATGATTGAAAACCAATCATTAGAAATAATATCTAATCGTGCATTGCCACTTATGACATCGGCCTTACAACAACTTGGTAATGCAGGGTTATTTGTAAATGGAAGCACTGCGGGCAGCATCGATATATCTACACATAGCAATTATCTAAGGATGAAAAAAGATTCAGTGATGGCAAGTTTACCATTTTACGGAGAGCGACAGTTTGGTGGCGGTTACAATAGCGCATCGGGTATTGAATTTGAAGGCATCGCCGACGATTTAAAAATTAAGAAAGGCAAGGAGTCTTCTTATGAAATTAGTTTTAATATGTCTGACAAAAATTCAAGTACCGATAATTATCGAGTGTATATCAAATTGTTTCCCAATTTAACCAGTGTCATCAGCATCAATAGTTCCAGCCGTAGCAATATTCAGTACAGAGGGAATGTTCATGCGATAGATAGCGACAACAATGATTAAAAATCAGTTCTTTATTTCTGCAATCTTCATAGCCCAATCAATGACAGATGGATGTTGTTTATCAGGAAATAGTGGTAGCTCCAAAACACCTTTTTTATTCGTTTTCACAGTAATAGAATCTCCCCATTCGCCATTAAGTGGATTGAACCAAACCAACGCATAGGATGTATTGGGTTTAAATCCTTTCAATTCAGGCAAAACGGATTGGTTTTCAAAATACAATAATGCAAAATCTTTGTTTGGCGTACGCATCATATAAGACCATCCGTCCAATCCCATCTCGGGACTACCTGGAGCTTTGTAAGGATTCAAATCCTTAGTGGCAGGTTGCAGATTCTGATAATGATATCCTTCCGACATGATAAACGTATGGAGATGCTTCATATAATGGCCAGAGTCATATTTCAAGGCTTCCCAAAAATGGGGACGAGCTCCCGAAGGTTCTCCTGTGCTTGTCATATCATAAGCTGCCGTACCATGCACATGTCCGGAAAGCGCACCTGAAAGTACAGAACCATACATCTGTGCTCTTGCAAAATAATTATCCCGTACCGAATTGGCGGGTGGTCGTTCACCATTGGGTTTGTTGATGGAATGGTCCCATCCTGTATAATAAGGCTCAAAATTAATGGCTGGATATGCTGGGTTCAGATTAAAAAGGGTATCTATGGCGGTAGTAACACGGTGGTCTCTTGGTTTATTTCCCACACTGTGCATCTTTAACCAGGGAACATCCTTATCATGTCCAAATGCTTTATAAGTGGATCGATCTATTAATGTAGTAACTATTTGTCCAAATGGCATGGGGCCGTATGTTTCTAAATGATAGGTAAGGGCCTCATTAAACTCATCGGCAGTAAGGCTAAAATCCTTTGGAATCCAATCCAAATGAATCCCACTAAAGACCATATTATAGGCACCATATCTCGAAATAAGATATTGAACATAACGCGCAAAACTTTCCTTAAAATCAAAATAAGCGTTCCAAGAAGGGCCAACATCCCGTCGTACCGTTTCTAATAAAGGTACTAGTCCTTGTTCTGACATGTAAGCCATTTTTTTATCCAAACTTTTAAAGTATTCAGGATTGATGACATTAAAATCTGATACACCTTTATGGGTGTTGGACATGGCAAACGGTAAATTCCCATATTCGTCCCGCATATTTTTTGAGGTAAAAGTGCCCCAATAACTTAAGCCTCCAGAGGCGTCGGTTCCTATGGCATCTGAAACATCATAACCAAACTTTTCCCAAGCATTTCTTAAAAATATACCACTAGAATCGGCGTAAGTACTTGGGTGATTATCGGCCTCCCAATTCGGGAATGCCGCAATCATACTTACCGAATTATAGCCTTGGTTTTTACGGTAATTGATGGCATCTTCAAAACCGATGCCACTATCGGGTATATAATCATTCTCGGTCGCCGCATTTCTAAAAGGCAATCGCCAAGTAGAACCGGCAAGCCATGTATCACCCACCATAAAAAAAGGCGTACCATCTGCATACTGTAAGGCACGACCGTTTTCGGTGGCGCTTACAAATCCACGGCGGTTAGGGTTGTCTTCTTTTTCTTTATCTGTCCATTCAACGGCATTAAACGTTCCGCTTTTAGTATTCAAGCCATTATCATTAGGTTGGTTCGAACCGCTTTTCCAGTTCCATTTACCCAGTTTTGTTGCCACAACGCGCACTAAAAACGTATTATTCCCATTCCAAAATCCATAAATACGTTTAGAAAAACCAGGACCTTCCAAATCCACCCAACAGGTAATCTCTGTGTAATAATTGTTGTATTTTTTTTCGGTTTTTAGCTCAATTTCTAATAGTTCCCAAGTATGGATTTGTGGGATAGCACTGGTTTGAGCAGTCGTGATAAACAAATTGCAAACCATAAAGAAATGTAATAAAAAAAGGCGAGAGGGTTTAATTTTATAAGTCATAATGAATGTATCTATTCCATAAATATAAAAAGATTTTCTAATTAAAATATTTTGTTATTGGTAGAGTGAGAGAAGGCAAGCTGTAAACATTTACAGGGATTCACAATTATTTTGCATGATATCAGTGAAACGTCTACTCTTTTTAACGAAATTTTACTAAATTAGATATTCAACCAACTACTCAAAACCAATTAAGACAACTACAATGAAAAGCACTTATTCCTTTACGCTTGCATCCCTTTCAACCATTACGGCTCTATTAATTTTTATAACGGGTTGTGGAAACGGGAAAGTTTTACCTAGACCTGAAGGACCGGGCGATATTTATGCCGCCGCAGGTTTTCCTCCTGTTACGGCACATAGTACCACACGAGCTTTGTTTGCGGATTATAACGGGCCACTTTACCAACTCACTCGTGAGTCGGATGGGAAAACTTTGGATATCGGCGTGGTACAACCCAGTGCCAATGATGCGGGAGGTTATGCGGATGCCGCAGCACATGACGCATTTAGTGAAAATGACGTTTGCTGGATCAGCATTATTTATGACCAATCCGGACTTGGTAATGATTTAAAACAAGCCCCTCCGGGAACGTTTAGGGGATTGGCCAAAGGCGGATTTAATAGTTTGCCTCTTGCCCACATGGCTCCCGTAACGATTAATGGCCATAAAGTCTATGGTACCTATGTCATGCCGGGTTCGGGTTTAAGAAATAACAATGCCGTCGGACTTCCTGTTAATGATGAGGAAGAAGGCATCTATATGGTATTGGATGGCACGCATTATTCCAGTGGGTGCTGCTTTAACTATGGAAATACGTCCACAAACAGTAGAGCCGTAGGAACAGGCACTATGTCCACCGTATATTATGGTACAGCGACTGCTTGGGGAAAAGGAGCAGGTGAGGGGCCATGGATCATGTCCGATATGGAAGCCGGCCTTTTTTCAGGTTACGAAACCAAAGAAAATGCTGCCAACCCAACCATCGACTCTTGGCGTTTTGTAACGGGTATGGTGAATGGTGGCGGTGGCAACCGATGGGAAATATGGGGTGCGAATGCTCAGGAAGGGGAGTTGCAAAACTTCTACAAAGGCATTCGTCCGCAATCCAAAGAGAATGACACGTATTTCCCCATGCACCGCAAAGGGTCTATACAAATGGGGAACGGTGGTGATAATGGTAATGGTTCGGCGGGGACGTTTTATGAAGGGATTATGACGGCTGGTTATCCTACGGAAGACGTTGTAAAAGCAGTTCAGGCAAACATTGTGGCAGCGAATTATGATGTGCCAAACGTGAGCACGTCTCGATTGACAAGCTTCACCCCAAACGCCTCTCAAGAACTGAAAGTCTCTTTTACCAATACATCTGCGGAAGCGGTATCGGATGTAAAACTGACCTTAGAGTTACCAAACGGATGGTCTTCCAAAGAAGTTACAGCCCTTAGCAAATCCATTGAACCAGGTGCTACCGTAGAAGCGATTTTTACCATCACACCTCCAACATCTGTAGATGCAGGGTATTTAAGAACCAAAGCGGAGTGGGGCGACCAATCTTTTGAAACATCGCAACGCATTAGAAATGTCCTTGCTGTGAAGATTAATGAAGCGAGTTTTAGTGGCGGTCCCAACCCAACAAATCAGTTTTTGGAACTTTATAATAGCTCGGATGCCGATGTCGATATCTCCAATTGGTCGGTTATCAATACACCTGGGGAATGGTCGCCTTTACAAATGGCTAAAATTCCGCAAGGCACGATTCTAGGTGCTGGCAAATTCTATCTTTTTGGTTTGGCACAATCTGGTTTGGTAACAGAAGCAAAAGCAGGCGATAAAACCATCAACGTGCGAAGTATAGAAGGCATGAGTGTGGGTCAGCAGATAGATATTGCTGGAGAAAAGGCCACTATTGCCAGTTTAGGAACAGCGGCAACCGATAAAACCATTGTTTTTGTCCCCGTTACCACAGGACCTTGGCTTGATTTTCCTGTCGGAACCACCAATTTACCCGTAGCCAATGCCGAAGGTTTTGTAGTAGGAGAGAAGATTGGTATCGATTTGGGCGGACAGTATGAAATTGCAACCGTTACCCAAGTCGGGAAAGGTTCTACGCAAAGTAGCTTGGCGGAAGCAGCCAAAGCAGGCGATACCATCATCAAAGTATGGCAAAATGCCAACATGACGCCGGGCGATACGTTGACCATCAATACGGGAGCTCGTGTGGAATTGGCTGTTGTAAAAAATATCATAAGCGTGGTGAATGCCCCATTACGTGGTCGCTATACAGGTGGTCCGGGCGAGGTAGAATTAACCGCACCACTTAAAAAAGATCATATTCTGGCTGCCGATGTCGCCTCTCCGGGCACAGGCATCAGTTTCACGCCAGCAACACGTTTTGCCCATAAAAGTGGCGATGCCGTGCAGGCACTTGGCAGTGGCATCACTTTAAAAGATGGTTTGGCAAATACCCATGAATTGGGTGCGCCGATTGTATGGTCTGGAAACACCACTGTTGGATATCAAGGGGCTGTGCAAGCGAATCAGTATTACGGACTTCCTATGTCTATTTACGCTGGTACGGTGGCGTTGATGGATGCCAGTGCCAAAGTCCTTATGGATGCCATGATTTACGGCTCACAGCAAGGGAATTCCAGTTCCAGAGGTTCGGTAGCGACACCAGACATTGCGACTTTGGAAGGCAACCAAACCCAAGGCGGTTGTATTGCGGTGCTTCCCGGTAGCAGTCAAGGCTCGTTTACGGATGCTTACGACCCGATGATTAGAAGCTTGGGGCGTTTCCCAGATGGCGCGGACACCGACAGCAATTGCGAAGATTTTAAATCACAAACGGTGGTTACCTTAGCAAGTAAACCAGTTGTAGGTTCCAATAACTTGAAAGTGATGAGCGTGGAAGGTTTAACTGTTGGCCAACAATTGATGATAGGCACGGGTGCCAATGCAGAAAAAGTAACCATTACGGAAGTCGGTACCACAGGAGCCACCACGGTAAGAACGGCTGTAGCTTCTGGCGAAACCACCATTCCCGTAAACCAAGTATTTGGATTTACCGAAGGACAAACCATTACCATAGGCAGTGGTGCCAAACAGGAAACACTTGAAATCACTGCCATTACCAGACCACGCCGTAATTTTGAAAACCCTTCTGAAAGCACTGGGGCAACCATTACCGTAAACAAAGGTTTGACTTATATGCATGCAGCTAGCGAACCGTTTTCTGGTAGTGGCGTTACGCTGAGTGCGGCATTAAGCAAAACCCATGCACAAGAGGAGCAGGTGTCTAGTAGTTTGCCAACGCCTGGGGAATCAAATCGGTACTAGGAAATTAGTACAAATAATAAGGGTATATTTATGATGTTTTTGAAACAAAGTATGTCTTTGGGTGTTAGCAAAAGAGTACTAACGGCTTGAGTTCTTATTTACGAAATAGTAGAGAAGTAGGGAAACACTTTTTATGATAGTCTGCATCGAATCGAGCAAAGTCGAGATGACGTGTAAGGGAAGAATGAGGTGTATGAATTTTATAAAATCAAGTTATCTTTTTATAACTCCAAACAGCTAATCCATTCATAGTAATAGCATAAAGCAATGTTTTTAATAATTGAGGAAGAATATCCATAAATCCAGAACCTTTCAGCATGACCATGCGCATGACTTCTACAAAGTATTTTATGGGATTAAACTCTGTAAATAGTTGAGCCCATTTGGGCATACTCTCGATTGGCGTAAACAAACCGCTCATTAAAATAAAAATGACTGTGAAAAACCAAGCAATAAACATGGCTTGCTGTTGTGTTTCGGTAAAATTTGAAATGAATAAACCAATACCTAAAATCACTAAAATATAAATGGATGTGTAGAGATACATGAGTGGTAAACTACCAAGCATTGGAACATTGAATATTAACTTTGCTAATATTAATCCTATAGTTAGCAAACCCATTCCTATGACCCAAAAAGGAAATAGCTTCCCGATGATAAACTGACTTTTTTTTATTGGTGTGACGTTGATTTGCTCTAAAGTCCCAATTTCTTTTTCACGCACAATATTCATTCCCGAAAGAAAAAGTGTAATCATAGTTACCAGTAAAACCAAGATCCCAGGAACCATAAAGGTTTTATAGTTCAAAGTTTCATTATACCAGAATAACGGAATGGTTTCAATAGTAATGGGCTGTATTTGTTGATCTGAAACTTGTAATAATTCTACTTTTAAATTCTGATTAAAACGTTGAACTATCTGTGTAACATATACATTTTCAACTCCAGCAGCTGCACCATCAATAGCATTAATGGTGACTCCTAAAGTGTTGTATTTTTCTTTTTGCAAATCACGTTCAAAATAGTGTGGAATTTCTAAAACAACATCTACTTCACCTTTAAGCATCGCCGAACTCGCTAATGCTTCCGAAGGAAAATCTGTTAACACGTCAAAATAGGTTGAAGCTTTGAACTTTTCAACTAATGCTCTGGATGTTGATGTATGATCGTTATCAATATATCCGAATTTAATATGCTTAACCTCAAAAGTGGCCGCATTAGATAAAATAACGAGCTGCAATAAGGGCAAAACAAAAATGATGGGAAGCATTCCTTTATTTCTAAAAATTTGCTTAAACTCCTTTTGTATGATGTATAGGATGGTTTTCATTATTCCAGTCTAATTTTATATTTCTTCACGCTCAATGTCATAAAAAACACCGTCATACCTAATAAAATCAAGGTTTCTTTCCATATAAATTGAAGTCCGACATCTTTAAGCATGATGCCTTTAATGATGATGATAAACCATTTAGCAGGAATGATATTGCTAATAACTTGAAGGGGTAGAGGCATGCTTGAAATAGGAAAAATAAACCCAGATAATAATATAACAGGAAGCATTAATGCCATTAATGAAATCATCATTGCGGTTTGTTGGGTTGCTGAAATGGTTGATATTAATATGCCTAAAGCCAATGCACTTATTATAAAAAGGATACTTTCCAAACCTAGTAAAAATAGACTTCCTTGAACTGGCATTTTAAAGATAAATATGCTCAACATAACTATAATTGCTGCGTTTATGATGGATAGAAAAATATATGGAAACACTTTTCCTATAATGACCTGAATTGGTTTTAATGGAGATACCAACAGGATTTCCATAGTACCTAATTCCTTTTCTCTGGTTATGGAAATGGATGTCATCATGGCAGAAACCAACATTAAAATAATAGTCATTACACCTGGAACAAACATATAAACACTTTTTAATTCTGGATTGTAAACCATACGTGTTTCAGGCACAATTTGATAGACCATAGTAATGTCTTTGTTTAATTCTTTTTGATACTTCTGAAGAATGGCATTTACATAATTACTGATGGTATTTGCTGTATTTGGGTCTGTAGCATCTGTAATAATTTGAATTGTAGCTTTGTTTTCTTTTATTAAGTTTTTACTGAAATCTTTTTCAAAATTTAGAACTGCTTTTACTTGTCCTTTTTTAAAAACTGAAGCGATATCTTCTTCACGATTAATGATTTGTTTGGTACTGAAATATTTTGATGAAGCAATTTTGTTGATGATTTCTTTGGTAGTGGCATCTTTGGAATGATCTAAAATAGCAATATCCACATTATTGATTTCGTTAGTAATGGCAAAACCAAATAATAAAATTTGTGCAATGGGCATTCCGAAGAGAATAAACAGCGAGCGTCTATCTCTAAATATATGGTAGAATTCCTTTTTAATAAAGCCAATAAAACGTTTCATTTTTCATTATTTATTACACAGAGATTCGCAGAGTTTTTGAATACTGCATACTGCTACTGAAAACTCTTTTTCATCCTCTTGCCAGTTTTAAAAACACATTGTTCATAGTTTCAGCGTTAAACTGTTCTTTTAGTTTTTTTGGCGTATCTAAAGCTTCTATTTTACCGTCTACCATAATAGATACTCGATCGCAATACTCGGCTTCATCCATATAATGCGTGGTTACAAAAACGGTTGTCCCTTGGTCGGCTGCTTTGTATATCATTTCCCAAAACTGGCGTCTGGTAATTGGGTCAACGCCTCCTGTTGGTTCATCTAAAAACACAATTTTAGGATCGTGAAGCAAAGACACAGAAAAGGACAGTTTTTGCTTCCAGCCCAATGGTAAGGAACCTACTAGTTTATTCGCAACCTTCTCCAATCCTAATTCTTCAATTAAAACTGTTGATTTTTCTTTGATTCTTTTTCTAGATAATCCATAAATGCCGCCAAAAAACGTAATGTTTTCTTTAACCGTTAAATCGTCGTACAATGCAAATTTCTGACTCATATAACCAATGTTCTTCTTGATATCTTCGGCATGTGTAAACACATCAAAACCTGCAACTTTGGCTTTTCCGGAGGTGGGGTTAGAAATGCCGATCAACATTTTCATAGCGGTGGTTTTACCTGCACCATTGGCTCCTAAAAAACCGAAGATTTCGCCTTTCTTAACGTCAAACGTAATGGCGTTTACAGCGGTAAAATCTCCAAACATTTTGGTTAATCCTTCTACTTGTATGACTTTGTTATTGTTCATTATTTTGCCAATTCCATAAACGTATCTTCAATAGTAGCTACTGTTTTAGCAATTTCAACATCTAATAGATTATTGGATTCTAAATACAGTATTAAATCGTTCGGATTAATATCTGCCCTGTTATCTGTGTAATGCACAAATTCGCCAAACGGATAAACACTATGATGGTGTTCATATTTATTTAAACTAGTAATGAGCTGATACATATTATTGGCGCGCACATTATAAATTTGTTTGGGATAATGTTTTACAATAGCTTGAGGTGTATCAATCTCCAGAATTTTTCCATGTTGAATGAGTGCAATTCGGTCACAAAGCGCTGCTTCGTCCATATAAGGCGTCGATACTAAAATGGTGATGTCTTTTTGTTGCAGACGTTTCAGCATGTCCCAGAATTCTTTTCTAGACACTGGATCTACTCCTGTGGTTGGTTCATCTAAAAATAGCACTTTAGGCTTATGGATTAATGCACAGCATAAGGCCAATTTTTGTTTCATGCCACCAGATAGTTTGCCTGCTCTACGGTCTTTAAAAGGTTCAATCTGAACGTATATATCCTTTATTAAATCGTAGTTTTCTTCAATCGTTGTCCCAAAAATAGTTGCGAAAAAACTCAAGTTTTCTTCCACTGTTAAGTCTTGATACAGTGAAAATTTCCCGGGCATATAACCAACACTGTTACGGATTTTTTTATAATCTGCAACCACATCAAAACCCACTACGGTTGCAGTGCCTTCATTCGCTATTAAAAGTGTGGTTAAAATTCTAAACAACGTTGTTTTACCGGCGCCATCAGGCCCAATGAGTCCAAAAAGCTCACCTGGTTTTACATCAAAAGATATGTCCTGTAAGGCCTTTACGTTTTTATAGGATTTTGATATATTAGAAATGGTAATGCCCATTTACTCAAAATAATTAGAATATGCATTAATATTTTCGGTAATACTTTGTTTTAATTTTGCAGCATCTTCAATAGATTTAGCTTCAGAAAGTACTTCAATTTTTTCCATTAATGGCAAAAGCCAAACGTGCAAATTATCATGAGAAGCCCCTTTCATTGTGCAATTTTTCACCACATAGTTTTTGTCAATGTTAAGTTGTTCTGCCAATTGATAATAATCTTGTAACGAATTGGTTGTTTGCTCTTTGATACTTTTTTTCATTTTTAATACGCCTTCATTAGTTTCTGCATTGGCTTGCCATTTATTACCATCGTTCAATTGAATTTCACTTGTCCAAGCATTAGCATATACTCCAGATGCATCTTGGGCTATATGTTCGTTATGGATTTCAGTAGATTGTTCTACGGATTCCTTTTTTGTGTCTTGAGTTTTACTGTCTTTACAGCCTATTAAGGCCAATAGAATGAATGTGATAATTACATGTTTCATTGTTTTATATTTTATTGATTATTCATTATTTCAATTGTTTATCCATAGTTCTGCTGGCATTCCTATTTTTAGACTTCCATCATTGGTAACATCTATTTTGGCGGCATAAACTAAAGCGACACGCTCTTCTTTGGTTTGAATTATTTTTGGAGTAAATTCTGCTTCCGAAGCAATCCAACTAACGATGCCTTTATAGGTTTTCATACTGTCTGCGTCATCGATTTTTACAGTAACTTCCTGACCTATTTTAATTGTAGCCAATTGCGTTTCGCTTATATAAACCCGCAATTGCATGATGCCTAAATTTGCGATTTTATAGAGTGGTTTTCCAAAAGAAGTAATCTCATTTGGTTCAGCGTATTTGGTTAAAACCGTTCCGTTTATTGGATTATTGATGATGCTTTTTTTGATTTGATCGTCAATTTGTTTTAACTGAATATCAATACTTTTAAGCTCATTGACTACAGGTGCATTTTGGACTTCCACACTTCTAATTTGGCTTTTTATCACATCCATTTCTCCAGTAATATCATCCAACTGCTTTTGTGTTCCGGCATTATCTTTAATTAGATTTTCGACCCGTGTTTTGTTAGTGCTTGCTGTTTTTAATTGAGCGTTTAGAACATTTATTTGAGACAGAACACCTTTAGATTTAGAACTAATCAAAGCTTTAGATACTTCTAATTGCTCCCGTTTTAGTGTTAAGGGGATGGTGTCTATATAACCGATAATTTGGTTTTTCTCCAATTCATCGCCCTCATTAACATCAAACCGCATCAGTTTTCCGTTATTTTCGGCTGAAATGGTTATTTCTGTAGCTTCAAAATTTCCGTATCCATCTGCTTTTCCGCTATCATTTCCACAGGAAAACAAGGTTGTTGCTAACATGCTAATTCCTAGGATATAGTTGTAGTTTTTCATTTCTAAATATTTAGTGTCCTTTAATGATGTTATAATTTGCTTTTGCGAGTTGCAACTCAATCTTATGTTTTACCAAGGTATTTTCGTCCTCGTATAAATTGGTGAGCTCTGTTATGTATGCCGAAGAAGTTATGACCCCATTTTTTAGTTGTGAATCTGCAGTTTCTAATACTTCTTTTCGAAGAAGGATAATCTCTTCATCAGATGCTATGATGGCTTGCATTTTATCGATTTCTTTTTGTTGCTGATTCAATTTAATATGGGTATTCAATTTGAATATTTCGGTTTCATTATCCACAATATCCTTGTTGATTATTAATGATTCGCGTTGCTTTTTATTCGAATTCCAATCAAATACTTTCCAATGTAATTTTACACCAACGGTATAAAATGGCTGAAACGAATTATCGAGCATATTCAATCCTGGATTCCCATAACCACCAGTTGCAAAACCAAGCAACATTGGTGCATTTTGTTTGGACATTAAGCTTTCTGAATCATTAATTTCTTCCTTTTTAAGTTGAAATAATTCCAATTCTGGTCTTGTTAAATCCGTTTGCAATTCTGTTTCTATAATAGGATTTAAAAAGAGGGTCGAAGTGGTTAATGGTTGACTTATTAAACTAGAAAGTGTTTCAATAAGGGCTATTTTATTGCTAGCTAATTCTTGAAACTGTTGTTTAATTTTTAATAATTCAGCTTCCAAAATTTTATCTGAAGAAGATAAAATAACACCATACTTAATACCAGATTGCACTTCTTTGATTTTTGATTGCAATTGTGTTTGATTTGCGTTTAGTAACAATTCAGATTCTTGTGCTAATAAGATAGAGAAGTAGAGTTGATTGACTTGCTGCTTTAACTGATACAGATTCACTTCAACTTGTTTTTGTTGGGTTTTAAGTTGAGCAGATTTAACTTGCAACGAAGCATCTGTTAAACCTCCATTATAAATCAATTGATTAACAGAAAGCGTTGCACGATATTGATCTTTGTTTAAGGGTTCAATAGTTGAATTAGGTATAGGTACTTCAATCACATCCGATTGATAGGTTGCTTGTGCATCTAAACTAAACTGTGGCAGTTTTGAGGTAGCAATGACATCGGCATCCAATTTGTTTTGTGCTTCCAGTAGTTGTGACTGTTTGGCTAAAGGATAATTTTTAGCCACTAACTCGTAACATTGTTCCAAAGTGATGCTTTGTTGTGCAATACCTGGAAATGTTATTACGATTATAAGAATGAAGGTTAATTGTTTCATTTTATGTGTTCTTTATAGAATGAATGATAAAATTGGAGACTTCTATTTGACGCTCTTCCATGAGGTTTTTATAGGTTTTATCATTCGTATTTGTAAGTGCCATGACTAATGGTTTAGCCACAAACGGAAAAATATTCAATGCCAAAATGTTTATAAATAGCTGTTCTGCGCTTATTGGTTTTATAATGCCGTTTTCAACTTCTGTATCTACTTGTTTTTTAAACTTATCTAGATTTGGAAACCCTTTGTTTTCCTTGAGTTTTAATACAAAATCTTGATTTCTATTCAACTCTTGAATGATAAAATTTGGTAAGTAGGGGTGTTTAATTACGAATGAAATATAGTTTGAAGTGAAATTTTTTATTTTTTCTTCAATGGATGAGTCATCATTTAAAATAGCATTTAATTGAGGTGCTAATAATGAAAATGCGTTCTTAAAAACAGCTTCAAATAATAATTGTTTATTTCTGTAATAATAATGGAGCATAGCCTTGTTAATACCCGCTTTATCTGCTATTTCTTGCATACGTGCGCCATCCATTCCTTTAGACTGAAATACTGTTTTTGCCGCGTCTAATATTTGCTCTTCGGTGTTGTCGTCTTTTACTTTTTCCATTTTTTCAACTATATAGTTTAACCATTTGGTTAACAAATGTATGAATAATAATTTAAATTATAAATATTGGATGTTGAAATCATGCTAAAGGGCAATGTTAATTAAACCGAGTAACGAGGTTCATGAACACCTCAAACCTTGTGAATAAACACGTTTTATGCGACTAGCCTGCACTGAGCGTAGTCGAAGCATAGGAGGGAAGGCTAATATGAATTAGGAATTTTTAAAGCACATATAAAGTACAGCTTAGCTATTAGCGTTGGCAAAGCGGTTTGAAATTAATTTTGGTAATTAGCTGTAATTTCTTTTAACATAATGACTCATTGATTTCATTTTATAATATTGAACCTCCTAAAGTCGGTTTGCCTTAATAAATTCTCTTTAAAAATCAGGACTAAATATCATTTTATCTGTATCTTTCCGATTCAATTTCTGACATTAAAAACAGCATACATTAAATGGCATTTTTTCAAAATTCAGTACTCAATAAACACCTGAACGCACAGGATGCAGATGCGGTTAAAACGGCTTACCAAAAATTTACTGCTTATTTTCATAATCCTGCCATACAGCAAAATATTAGAGATGCCAAAGAGGAGCAATTTCAAGAAGGCTTTTTACGTGAATTGTTTGTTGATATATTGGGTTACACCTTAAATCCTCAGCCGAATTTTAATTTAACTACCGAACTTAAAAACGAAAAAGGAGCAAAAAAAGCCGATGGTGCTATTTTCAACAAGGGGATGAATCCCCTTGGCAAGAATCCCCTTGACAAGAATAGTGTACTTGCAGTTATCGAACTGAAAGGAACGGACACCAAAGATTTAGATAAAATAAATGTTCAGGCGTTTAATTACAAAAACAACCAAACAGGTTGTGTGTATGTTATTACTTCCAACTTTGAAAAACTCCGTTTCTTTATTCATCATTCGGTAGAGCATTTAGAGTTTAATCTTTTTACGCTAAGTGAAAGTGAGTTTAAAATACTTTG
>NCDW01000267.1 GCA_002280395.1 Flavobacteriales bacterium 32-35-8 | reverse complement strand
TTTGCTTTCGTCCTACTTAACTTCAATGCTGTTTTTTATAGCGACTGGTATTTTTGCTCAAGAGCAGCTGAAAACCGAACGAAAACCAGGACATACCAATACAAATAAATTCCGGCAGTTAGATGAAGAGTTTGCGACGCCTAATCAATATAGAACAGCATCAGGGGCACCTGGTCCATCGTATTATCAACAACAGGCCGATTATAAAATGGATATCGTTTTAGACGATAAAAATGCTAAACTATCAGGTTTCGAAACCATTACCTATACAAATAATTCCCCCGACGAACTGAAATACCTTTGGGTTCAATTAGACCAAAATAAAAGGTCTAAAAACTCTCAAACCCCTTTAATTGAATCAACAGGTTTCGATCCCTATATATTTCCAGACAAATTTGTTGAAAATTATTTGAAAGATCCATTTGATGGCGGTTTTAATATTGAAGAGGTTAAAGATACGAATGGAACAGCTTTAAATTATAAGGTAAATAATACCATGATGCGAGTTGAATTGCCCAAACCGATGAAAACTGGTGATAAATTTTCATTCAATATAAAATGGTGGTATAATATAAACGATCATGTGCCTTTAAGAGATCGATCGGGTTATGAATACTTCCCTAAAGATGGCAATAGGGTTTATGTGATAGCACAGTTTTATCCAAGAATGGCAGTGTATAACGATGTTGAAGGTTGGCAAAACATGCAATTTTTTGGTAATGATGAATTTGCTTTGTCATTTGGTAATTTTGAAGTAAATATTACGGTTCCTGCCGACCATATTTTAGATGGTACGGGGACGTTGATGAATAGAAAAGATGTCTTTTCTAAAACCATGATGGAGCGTTACGAACAAGCTAAGAAATCTTATGATGAGCCTGTTTTAATTGTCACTCAAAATGAAGCTGAGGTGGCTGAAAAAAGCTTTTCTACAGAAACTAAAACATGGAGATTATACGCAGAAAATGTTCGTGATTTTGCTTTTGCGACCTCTCGAAAATTTGTTTACGATATGATGGCCGTTAAAATAGGAGATAAAGATGTTATGGCGGTTTCAATGTACCCTAAAGAAGGTAATCCGCTTTGGGGGGATTGGTCAACTAAGGTGGTAGCAAGTACTTTAAAGACGTATTCTAGCATGACGTTTGATTATCCATATCATAAGGCAATATCGGTACATGCCCACAACCAAGGCATGGAGTATCCTATGATTTCTTGGAACTATGGTAGGCCAAATGAAGATGGTACTTATAGTGATCGTGTAAAGTATGGCATGTTTGGGGTAATTGTGCACGAGGTTGGGCATAATTTTTTCCCTATGATCGTTAATAGTGATGAACGTAGGTGGGCATGGATGGATGAAGGGCTTAATACCTTTCTCGAATATTTGGCCCAACAGGAATTTGGAAAACGTTATCCTTCAGCACTATCGCCACAGCACAAAAATTTTCCTTCTGATGCTGGTCCAGCACCTTTAATTATTCCTTATATGTCTGGTGATCAAGATTTCATAAACCCAATTATGTCTAAAGGGCAAAATATAGCAACCAGTGAACTTGGCAATAATGCCTATTATAAGCCGGCAACCGCTCTTAACATCTTAAGGGAAACGGTTATGGGACACGAACTTTTTGATTATGCTTTTAAGGAATATGCCAATCGATGGAAATTTAAACACCCAACTCCTGAAGATTTTTTCCGTACTATGGAAGATGCTTCGGCGATAGATTTAGATTGGTACTGGCGTGGTTGGTTTTATACAACCGATTGGGTTGATATTGGTATAAAAGAGGTTAAAAAATATTATGTGTCCTCAAAACCTAATAAGTATATGAGAGATTATATGAAGGAAAGAGGTCTTGTGGAAAGTAATTTGCGCCCTTTGATGTATTTGGTTGAAGAAAGAAGTGAAGATTATAACGATGATTTGAAAAAGGGTTCTTTAGCAGACAATTCAAAAGCACTTGGTGATTATTTAATGAATAATTTTAATCAAGAAGCACTTAGTAAGTTAAAAACGCCTAAATATTTCTATAATATAACTTTTGAAAAACCAGGAGGCCTTGTTATGCCTATTATCGTTGAATATAAATATGCTGATGGAACTTCGAAAAGGGAGACCTATCCTGCTGAGGTTTGGAGACTTAATGATAAAGAAGTTAATAAAGCAATAGCTTCTGAAAAGGAAATTATTGGTATTGTTGTAGATCCGAATTTGGAAACTGCCGATATTGATACTTCAAATAATTCATGGCCCAAACAGGCTCAACAAAGTGATTTCGATACTTTTAAAGATAAGGTCGGAAGTTAATCATTGTCCCAAATGAAATTTGTAAAATCTTGTTTGTTAATGTTTTTATTAATAAACAAGATTTTTTTTATTGTGTAGATGCAACTTCATATATTTGTACTGTGATACTACAACCTACATTATTATTTATTAGCGGCGGCGAAATAGCATTCATACTATTTATTGCCATCATGGTTTTTGGTGCCGACAAATTGCCGGAAATTGCTCGTGGTTTGGGCAAAGGCATGCGTGTTCTTAAAGATGCTACCAACGACATTAAGCATGAAATAACAAAAACCGCCGAGAAAAACGGCATAGATACTAGTCTTACTTCAGATATCACCAAAGAGCTTAATGAAGCAAAAGAGAATTTGGATGATTTTACAGGTTCGGTAAAACGAAAGCTTTAGGCAATTCATTTTTATACCTATTAACACAGTGTCGTTCATCTATTAAACTTTTATAAGGCACATTTTAACGATTTTATTTAAATCTGTTTGTAAAATAAAATACTTTGGTAATCCCAAATCTAATTTTACAAATTAAATGAAAACTAATCTACTAGTCTGTTTTCTATCCATTACTTCGTTGGCCTTTGGTCAAAGGGATAGAAAAATTATCAAGCAAATTGATAGTATAAATTCTACAGCATTAATTTATTATGATAATAACGACATTGTAAAATCTTTTAATGGGTTTAACAAGGCAAAAGCGTTATCAGAAAATATTAAGGACGATTATGGGAATGCCATAGCAAATTATAATTTGGGTAATATTTACGATTTAATGCAAAATTACATAATTTTGCATTAA
>NCDW01000266.1 GCA_002280395.1 Flavobacteriales bacterium 32-35-8 | reverse complement strand
TATCGTGTGCAAAAATGTAAATGGATGTGATGTATTGGGCAACAACAACTACAAGTATATTATAACCTCTTACCACAGAAAACATACTAAAAAATTTAAGTAGAATATGTTTCTGTCTTCGGCTTAGCATAAGAAAAATTTAAATAAACCCTTCGACTGCGCTCAGGGCGACAGAAGTTTAGAAGTTGTAAACTACCTCTAATTTATAATCTTTAAGGACCTGTTTTGCTTTATCGATATCTTCAGTAAAACCAAGTATATAACCACCGCCGCCAGAACCGCAAAGCTTTAAATAATACTCGTTAGTTTTAATACCTTTTTCCCAAAGTTCATGAAACTCTTGCGGAATCATGGGCTTAAAATTATTAAGCACCACTTTTGATAATCGTTTGGTATTTTTAAATAAGGATTTGATGTCGCCATTTAAAAAATCATCTACACAGGCATCGGTATGTTTTATAAATTGGTCTTTTAGCATATTACGGAAACCTTCCTGTTTCATGTTTTCCATAAAAATACTCACCATTGGGGCCGTTTCTCCAATAATACCACTATCTAATAAAAATACGGCATTTTTACCTTCACTTTTTTGCGAAGGAATACCGGTTGCTTCAATATTATCTTGGGAATTAATAAGTATAGGAATGCTTAAATAACTGTTTAAAGGGTCTAAACCAGAAGATTTTCCGTGGAAAAAAGATTCCATAGCCGAAAAAATAGCTTTCAGCGTTAACAGTTTTTCTCTCGTTAAATTCTCTAGAACCGTAATCTTATTTTGTGCATATTTATCATAAATAGCGGCCACCAAAGCGCCACTGCTACCTACACCATAACCTTGCGGAATGGAAGAATCAAAATACATGCCTTTATCAACGTCCTGTTTGAGCTGCTCCATATCGAATTGCACTAACTCAGAATCCAAATCCTCTAAATAAGCAACAAAACGTTTTAAACTGCCGTTGGATTTTATAGCAATTTCTGAAGGATGCTCATCTACTTTTAAGGCTCCATTATAAAAATTATAAGGAATTGATAAACCTTTGGAATCTTTAATGATTCCATATTCTCCAAAGAGTAAAATTTTTGAGTAAAATAAAGGTCCCTTCATAAATTAATTAGCAATGAGCAATGAATGATTAATAATTAAATACTTTTCAATTTTTACAATGCTTTAGTATCTATCTGAATACTAAGATACTTCGAATTATTTAAACAACCTGTTTGTTTAAATAAATTTGATTGCAAATATATAACATTTGGCTTGGCTCTATCATCTTTCTTAATGAACAATTAACAATTATCCTTTATTAATCATTCATCGAAATTACAATTTGCCTAGCCCCTAAACCAATTTTATCGACAATGTAATGCGCATTCTCGATATATGCAACTAACTCATTATTAATAAATTCAAGAATCGGTTTACTTTCTTTTTCTGGATAGAGCATATGCACATTCGCACCAGCGTCTAAAGTAAACCCAACGTGTAGCCCTGTCTCTTTTCTAAACGCCCATATCTTATTAATGATTTCAAGTGTATTTGGTTTCATCAAGATAAAATACGGCATGCTTGTCATCATCATCGCATGCAATGTTAAGGCTTCACTTTCTACTAATTCTATAAATCCATTTATATCCCCCGATTCTAAAATACCCATTAATGCGTTTAGATTATTATGGGCTTGTTTGAAGCGCTCTTGTGCAAATGGATGGTTGTGCATTAAATTATGACCAACGGTGCTGCTTACTTGTTTCTCACCTTTATCCACCAACAAAATGGTATCTTGGTAATTCTTGAAATTTTCATGGACTTTATACGGATATTTTATTCCGAATAAATCACTACTTCCTTCAATGTTTTCGTGTTTGCCCCAAACAACCAAATCGCCTTCAACACTTCTGCACGCACTTCCAGAGCCTAATCTTGCTAGGAAAGATGCTTTTTTGTTGAAGTAATTTTCATCTATGTTGCCAATCAACTGATTTTCCAAACTCATTAAGCACAATGCCAAAGCGCTCATTCCCGAAGCAGACGATGCAATTCCTGAACTATGTGGAAACGTATTAGTGGTTTCAATTTTAAAATGATACTCCTTTAAAAAAGGCAGATATATTTCAATTCTCTCGAAAAAAGTTTCAATTTTTGGTTTAAAATCGTCTTTCTTTTCATTATCCAAAAACACCTCGAAAGAAAACTCGCCATTATTTTCCTTTTTAGAATAATACAAAGTCGTAATGGTTTTGCAATCGCTTAGCGTAAAACTTATGGATGGATTTTCTGGAATTTGGTCTTTCTTTTTTCCCCAATATTTTACCAAAGCAATGTTGCTGGGAGATTCCCAAGTAATTTTACCTGTTTCAACAGTTTTGGTGTATGGATTCGGAATAAATTGTTGTTCGGTCATTTAATCAATTTCTGCAGACAAAGATAATAACTTTATCATGGTGTTGTAATTTCTAGCGGTTCCTATCACTTTTAACTTGCGTTCAAAAGTATTCATGTTGAATTTTGATTTCCCATAACCTGTTGAACAATAAAAATACAGCGCATCCTTTTTGATGACGATCTCTTCATTTTCATAAGATATTTGTTGAGCATCTTTAACCAATTCCGCATCGGGAATTTTATTTAAAATAATAAAAAAGCTACTCTCCTTTTTATCTTTTTGAAACGGACAATCGTCCAGAATACTTTGTAATTCCTCAGGTGTTTTTACTATTACCGACACTTCAAATCCGAAAGAATCTTGAATACTTTTTTTAATGATTTCTTCTAATTCGGTAGCTTCTTTTGAAGATTGAAAAATAACGTTACCACTTTGTATATACGTTTGAACGTTTTTAAGTCCACATTTTGCGAGCAATTCACGTAATGTTGCCATGGGCACTTTTTTGTGTCCGCCCACATTAATTCCTCTTAAAAGTGCGACGTATGTTTTCATTTTTTTGCTTCCCTCCTAAAAAGGAGGGATTGAGGGAGGTGTAAAATCATTGTCTTCAAATCTAAAAATATAATCTTTATATGAACATATCCATATTTAGGCCTCCCTCCTAACAAGAAGGGACTGAAGGAGGTGTACAATTATTCTCTTCAAATCTAAAAATATAATCTTCAATAGCTCTTAAAACAT
>NCDW01000265.1:4939-6348 GCA_002280395.1 Flavobacteriales bacterium 32-35-8 | reverse complement strand
TTGGATTGGCGAAAACAATAATGTGACTGAATTCGCTGAAAGCAAATTTGCTTTTAAAAATATGACAAGAACAATGAGAAATAGTGTTGATGGTGAAGAAGAAATAATAATCCCATCAAAAAAAATTAGACAAATACTTAAAATTACGGAATTAGATAATAAAACCTATTTTGACATTGACAATAATCAAATTGGATTTAAACATCAAATTAATACTGAAAGATATAGTTATGGTGATTCTCAAGAAATAATTTTACTTAAAAAAGATATTTTGTTTAAAGAGCTTAAAAATAAAAAGATGAAGTTGTTTTGGTTAGCCACACATTTTATAAAAAAAAATCCTTTAAATGATAATATTAGAGAAGTTATTCATAATCAAAAAACTAGAAAATATATCCTTTGGTTTGATGATCAAAATGAATTGCAAAATCTAAAGTATTTCGAGGAAAAATTTTCAAATGAATAAAGACTACATCAACTCATGGATTACAATTGCAATTGAAGATTTAGAAACTTCAAAGATTCTATATGAAAATAAAATGTATTCTAATTCTTTTTATCATTTTCAGCAAGCTTCTGAAAAAGGATTAAAAGCTTATGCCTTTATAGTTAAAACATTTGTTTCTGAAAAAGACGCCAATAACACTGGGCACTATACTTTAAATTTGTTTATAAATTCCATAAAGGAAAGGCAAAAAGAAATGGATTTTTTGAAAAATTATGAATTTGAAAAATTATTTGGAAGTGGAAATATGGTTAATTACTCAAATAACTTAGAAAGTGGTTTAACCTTATTACCAAAAAGAAAAGAAATATTTGAATATTCAAATGAAATATTAGATGAGGTATTAAAAACCCTTAAAGATTTGAGTTCATACACTTTCGAACTTCCAAATGAATTTAAAGACTGTTTAATTGACAAGATGAATTTATTTTTTGATTTAGTTAATAAAATAAATTCTGAAAAGGCAATAGAAGCTAGAAAAGAATTTAATGATTTAATGCTAAATGAAAATCAACTAAATGAGTTAATAGAATATGCAAAAGAACAGTTTAATAATGCTTTACAAGAATATTATAATGTCTTAATTCTTTTTTTTTCAAATTTACTTTCACATAATCATAACAACAAATCAAGATACCCTGAGATTGATTTCAATCCATTAGAATACTATAATTTAAGTTTGCCAATAATTCAAAAGCTACCTGAATTTACACAATACTTAGATTCAACTTTATTGCAATTAAAGAGTTGGAATAATCAAATAAGTTAAATGAAATTATCTCATTCAGACTGCACAAAAACCGTCTATAGTCCACGTATTCCTATAGCCGGTTCTTTGTTTGCTTCATTTCGCTAATTTCATTTTTAATCACAAGAGTATTTTTTCGTTTAGTGGTAGAATAAA
>NCDW01000265.1:0-4793 GCA_002280395.1 Flavobacteriales bacterium 32-35-8 | reverse complement strand
ATTGCCACTCCTTCCCAACGTTCAAAAGTTTAGTTGCAATATGATAGATTTACTTGATTAGAATCTGATTTCTCCTATAAATCGTGATTTTATATTCACTTGTTTCTCTTAAAGCGTGAAGAAAATAATTGATGTTTTCCAAACTTAATTTTGATAAAATATCATGGCTCCTTTTATGGCATCTTCTATATTTTTTGCCGCTACCACAAAAACACATAGAAACCCTATCTATTTTTTTTCCTTTAATAATTTGATTTAAACCAAATTCAATATTAAAAATATTATCAGTCATAAAAGTTTCTTCAAAAAACTCAATCCAACCTTTATCACCGTGTGACCGTTCCTTTAAAAAATAGCCATTTTGATTTCTAAAAATTTGGCTGTAAAAATAATTTTTAACTTGATTGTCTATAAAAGAAAGTAAAGTTAAACCTCTATTGCATATTATTATTTCTTCTGGTTGTGAAGCTATACAACAATTTCCAGTTGCTTCAAAAATATGCCAATCTATATTTCTAGGAATACGACCACCGGTTTCAAATACCAATGGAAAACTATTAGGGTAATCTTGTACGGCCTTAATTTCAATTTGATAGGTATCTTCAATGATACCATGTTCATCATTCAAGTTCAAAGAACCAAAAATACAAGGAATGCCATTGTGATTTTTATATGATAACTCCTTGTGTTTTTCTATTACAGCTGGTATGTGTTCTTCAAAAATGGTATAGCCGTTCATTTATTATTTCCCCCAAGGTCTGGATAAGGCCGCTCCACTAGTTGTAGCCACACTACTATTTGATTGTTCATTTTTATCCTCACCATCAGGGAAACGCGTTCCTAAATGCTTTTGCCATAATCTACTAGCCTTTAGTTGATTTTGCTCTTTTAATGCAGCTTCTGCATCCGAGAGAAAACTATCTAAATTATTTAGAAAATTACTTTTCCTAGTTTCATCATAATCTGCAAATAAATCATCTTTTGGTGCTGCGTGAACTATACATTCAAATTTTTGAGCTAATGCTTTTTTAATTTCCCTTAAAATATCGGTCAATAAAATATCATCCCTATCATTAAGAACAATTTTAGCTTTGGCATTCATGGCTAAAATAGTCATGGCAAGTCCACTTGGCATTTTGTTTCTTTTATGGTCGCACCAAGCTTTTAACTCCTTAATAGCTTTTATCATCTTTCCATGTGGATCCTTCTTATTATTAAACCAATCTATAAGTTCCTTTGGATCACTATCCTCCCAGCAGTTATTTTTTACGGCAAGCTGATATTCCTTTCCGTAAATTTTGTAGTAAACAGGAATATCAATTTCGTAATCTCCAGAAAAGATATTCCGAATACACTTTTTTCTATGTTCGGGCGTAGTAGAAGTATAACCGTTAACAGCATCCCAAATCCAATTCTGTAATGTAGTTGCAGTAACATCAGGCGTTCTGAAAAAATAAACACCATCATCCAAATCACAAATATCATCTTTTGTCCTAATACCAGTCTTCATTTTATAGGATCCCTGTATATAAAACTTTGGTACGTATTCAGGATGGTGTAATTTAAAATGTTTTCTAATTCTTTCTCTAAGACCATCTTTAGATGTGGTCATTTTGGTTTTTTTATTTGACGTTAGAGAAATTTCAGTGTTAAATTCTCCAAACAAGTTGTGACAATTTGCCATTTTTTTATATGTTTTTATAGTTCTTAATGGATTTAAAAAACTCTAGAACCTCAGGGGTTGTGGCGTATGTATTCCCAACCTGATTTCCTAATGATTTTATGGTGGATAGCGTGTTTTTATCAGCTCTATCCATGGTAATACAATTCATTTGAGCTTTTGACAATTCTGGTGATTTTATCCGAAAGTATTTTCCTTTCGGGTTAATTTTAGGCACAATTTTTAATAAAAAATAATCGGTAAAATAGGACTGTCCATCTAGTGCCGTTTGAAACATTTTTTCCCTCCAACCAATAATCGATTTAGATTTGTTTGATGTAGATACCCAACCATTTGGGGTGGTTATACTTGAAATTGATAAAATGTTGAAATCATCATATTCTTTTCCCTCACCAACATAATAATCAATAGCCTCCAATAGGCCGCATAATGAAGGATTATTTGCCCAAACACCTCCGTCTGTATATAAAAAATTGTTATGTTCGTGAACTGGATAGTAACTTGGTGCAGCAGCAGTGGCTAAAGCAATATCTACTAGCTTAATAGTTTTATCTACAAAATGTTCCGTTTGATTACCCGATTTTTTAAAAACCTTTGGTTGGCCATTTGTCAAATTAAAACTTGGTATGCAAAGCAAATTAGTAGCATCATTCATTGTTTTGTCTCCAAACAAATCCTCAAGGATTCTTTTTAAAGGCTTAACAGAATGCTTGTTTGAAAAGAAAATTTGCCTGAACGATTTATATGAATTCTGAAAACCTCTAATTAAATTACTATTTGATGTAGGGAAAATTTTAGAACCATTAGTTGTATATAAATCAACCAAATCTTTAGCACTCATTCCATTCGCAAGTCCAATGGCAATTAAACCACCTGTTGAAGTACCACAAATCATATCAAAATGATCAGCAATATTCTTACCTGTTTTGTTTTCAAATGAAGCTAAAATGGAAGCACTATATAGTCCTTTAATCCCACCACCATCAATCGATAGTATTTTAAATGTTTTACTTTCCATAATCCGTATTAATCAGAGCAATCATAATTCCAATAAAGCCTATAAATAATCCAACAGATGCTTGGGAACTTTTGATTACACCATATTGAATATCATTGCATAAGCTTTCACAATTATAGTTTATTAAACTATAAGGCATTCCCAATTTACTTAAAGCTTTCTCTACCAATTTTCTCCTTTCAAAGCTGTTCCCTTCAAATTTTTCTACACGTGTTACAAGTGTTATATTTTGAAAAAAATCTTCAACTCTAGTTAGTTTTACTCCAATTCCAATGATGTTTTCACAAATAAGATGCTGTCCTAAGTTATTATATCCAAGATATAATGCATGATGTTGTATAACCCCTAACAAACTTTTTGGGACTACTATTCTGTCACCAGGTTCTAAATCAAATTTCCTTATTAATTGTAATTCTCTATTCATACTATCCCTTCATTGATATTAAATTATCCAAATTATCTTTTGGAGTAGCATTTGCTTCACTCCTCAAATATTCTTTTCCAAATGACTGAACATAGGTTAGTTTTGATTTTATAGTCCAATTTGGATAATTCCATACTATTGTTCTAATAACATTTCCTCTCTTTAGTAAAGCTATCGTACTGTCTACTGATATCTTTTCACCCATATTCCATGAATCCCCATCATTAACCGTATGCAACATTACATACATGATGTTATCATTAGAATCTTTCCATACGCCTGATATTACATAATTTGCTGACTTGCCCATTGGTTAATTTTTAAAGTTAATCTCTTGGTATACATTGTAATGCTATAAAAATTTAATAAATTGCCGTCGCTATGGAAATTTTTTATAAAAATTAAGCATTACTATATAAATGGCATCTAATAATAGAAAAGTTGCATCCTTTGACGAGATATGTCGTGCAATTCAGGAAGTTTACAATCTTGAATTCTCCACGATTCTTTTCAAACACGCGGTGATGAGGCTTAATATTGTTTTTAATATCAAATACAATCCAGAAAAAGGATTCAGGGGAATTATGGTAGAAGATATGATAAACGATACTATGGAAGCATTTTTAAAAGACGGAGGTCGTAAATGGTATATTGAAAAGTACCCTGATTTCCGGAAGCAATTTATTAGTGCGCTAGATAGTGTTATTTCCAATACGTTAAATGCTGAGCTTGAGAAAACAAATGACACTTTTGAGATTTTAGACAATGATTCCGAAATGGCTTTTGATGATTCCGATTATAAATCCCTATTATCAGTCTGCCATGAAGAATTGACTACAATGGGAGCCACAGATGATGAATTACTATTATTCGAGCCTTATATTATTAACGGGATGAAGCGAAATGATTTGTCGGAGTTGCTCTGTATTAGCAACGAAGAACTAACAAACATCAAAAAGCGATTAGATCGTAAACTACCCTTTATCAAGGAAAAATTGAAAGCGTTGAATTATGAAAAATAACTTCATCAAAAAAATTGACGAAGCCATTATCTCAAAAATTATTGAAGGGGATTCTAGTGCTTATGACGAAATTCTTAAAGAGCAGGGTTACAATATAAATGAAATAGAAAACTATGCAAATAAGAATTTCAGGAAACATTCATTTCTCTTAAAAGGCCTTATTAATAAACAAAAAGACTTAGTATTATTGGAGAAAGCTTCCTTATTATTACATAACGCGATTGATAAAAATATTGATAAACCAATCAGTTATTTAAGAAATCTAATTGCCAACAATCAATTTCAGGTACAATATCGTAATCTTGATAATCTTGATATTGAAGAAATAAAGGAAATTATTAAAGATCAAAACTTATTGGAATTATTGGAGCAACTAGAAGATGATCAAAAATAAACGAGGCTCTAATAAAGCTAAGGCGTTACTTGAGGAAATAGGTTTTGAGGAAATAACAGAAATTTCGATGGATATATTTGTTGCAGCACTTGGAGCAACATTAATTGAGGAATCTCTTCCAAATTCTGATGGAAAAATTATCCGAGGCAATACTAAAACATTAATAAAAGTTAATTCAGATATTAAATTTGAGGAAAGAAAGCGGTTTACTATTGCGCACGAAATTGGCCATTATCTTCTACATAATAAACTTG
>NCDW01000022.1 GCA_002280395.1 Flavobacteriales bacterium 32-35-8 | reverse complement strand
GGCAAAGAGAAAAAATCATTGGCGTATATTATTGGCATTATGAATATGATTTTGCACGGTGTGGAAGCGCCCAACATCATACACACCAACACGCTTGCCGAAAACCTTGCCGACATACAGGAAAAAGACCGCTACAATGTGGTGCTTGCCAATCCGCCATTTGGTGGAAAGGAACGAGCCGAAGTGCAACAAAACTTCCCTATTAAAACGGGCGAAACCGCTTCGCTCTTTTTGCAACACTTTATTAAAATTCTGAAAGCAGGCGGTAAGGCAGGAGTGGTAATTAAAAATACATTTTTAAGCAATACCGATAATGCAAGCATTGCTTTACGGAAAGAATTATTGCAAAACTGCAATTTGCACACCGTGTTAGATTTGCCGGGCGGCACCTTTACCGGTGCAGGCGTGAAAACCGTAGTATTGTTTTTTGAAAAAGGCAAAGCCACACAAAACGTTTGGTTTTACTCGTTGAACCTTGACCGCAACTTGGGCAAGACCAACCCACTTAATGAAAATGATTTAGCAGAGTTCATAGAACTCCAAAAAACAAAAGCAGATAGCCCTAACAGTTGGTCAGTAGATGTAAGCGAATGGCTAAAGCCGTCCTCTGCGTCCCACAAGTCCAGCGAAAGCCAAACATATGACCTAAGCGTAAAAAACCCAAATAAAAAAGAAGAAACTGCCCTACGCCAACCGCAAGCCATTTTAGAAGAAATGAAAGCTTTGGATGAGGAAAGTGCGGAAATTTTAAACTCAATTTTGGAATTGATATGAAGCAAGGTTGGGAAATGAAAAGGCTAAAAGAAGTTTGTGCAAAAATCACAGATGGAACTCACCAAACACCAAAATATTTTGATGAAGGGTATATTTTTCTGTCTTCCAAAAATGTTACATCGGGAAAAATTGATTGGGAGAACATAAAATATATTGATGAGAAGCAGCACATTGAAATGTATAAACGTGTTGCCCCAAAAGTAGGAGACATTTTATTGGCAAAGAATGGAACAACGGGAGTTGCAGCAATGGTTGACCGAGATGTAGTTTTTGATATTTATGTAAGTTTAGCTCACTTGAGTCCTTTAAAAAATATTTCTGCTCATTATTTATTGCATTTTATAAATTCTCCGTTAGCCAAAAATCAATTTAATAAAAGATTAAAAGGAGCAGGTGTTCCGAATTTACACCTTGAAGAAATTAGAGAAGTAGAAATCCCACTCCCACCGCTCCCCGAACAACAACGCATCGTTTCCATATTAGATGAAGCCTTTGCCGCCATTGCCAAGGCTAAAGCCAATGCCGAACAAAACCTTAAAAACGCCAAAGAACTTTTTGAGAGTTATTTGCAAGGGGTGTTTGAGAATAAAGGTGATGGTTGGGAAGAGAAGACTTTGGGGGATGTATGCACCCTGTATCAAGGAATTGCTATTAATGCGAAAACTAAACACGCATTGGTTGAGAAAAGTGATTTGCCGTTACTTCGAATAAAGGATTTAAAGAATAATACTGTTGAACAATACATTGACCCAAATAATTTTCCTAAAAATGCTTTGGTCAAAGAGGATGATATTATTTATACAAGAACAGGCTCGTTAGGTTTAGTCTTTAGGGGTAAAAAGGGAGTATTGCACAATAATTCATTTAAGGTTGTTCCAAATAATCAATTGGATAAAGACTTTCTTTTTATTTGGTTACAAAATCCAATTTTCAAATCAAAGATTATGGAACTAGCGTTGAAAGCTGCACAGCCAGATATTACACACGCTATTTTTAAAATTCAAGAGATTGCTATTCCAACTTTAAAAGAACAACAAACCATCGTCCGCCAATTAGATGCCCTACGAGCAGAAACACAAAAGTTGGAAGCGGTGTATCAAAAGAAAATAGCTGATTTGGAAGAACTGAAAAAATCCATCTTGCAAAAGGCGTTTGCGGGGGAGTTGCAAAGCCCCGAAGGGGCGAGATACGCTAACGATGGGCATAGCCCATCGGATAAGAAGAAGTCTATCACAAGCCCCGAAGGGGCGTAATACAGGACTATGACCACACATACACCATATAAGCATATGTCGCCCTTTCAGGGCTTGGTTTCGTGGCGTTGCCATTTCATAGGGCGATGCCCCATGTTAGCATATAATGCCCTTTCAGGGCTTCACCCGTTTACCTATCATACATAATACTATGGGACAGTCGCTCGTAAAAAATTATATGCACCTTGTATTCAGCACCAAATACCGTGAACCGCTGATACACCCACCCGTAGAAGAAGAACTTCACGCTTATCTTGGTGGCATCTGTAACAAACTCGACTGCACGGTTATCAAAGTAGGCGGCTACACCGACCATATACATATACTCTGTATGCTTTCAAAAAAAATTGCTTTGATGAAACTAATGGAAGAATTAAAATCACATTCTTCCAAATGGATTAAAACAAAGGGAACAGGATACGAAAATTTTTATTGGCAGGATGGTTACGGAGCTTTTTCTGTTAATCCTTCAGAAGTAGATACCGTAATTGCATACATAGCAAATCAACACGAACATCACAGTAAGAAAACCTTTCAGGATGAGTACCGTGTCTTTCTTAATAAGTATAATGTTGAATATGATGAAAAGTATGTTTGGGATTAGATATAAACCCGATGCTGAGATATTACGCCCTTTCAGGGCTGAGGTGTCGTGGCTTTGCCACTCGATAGGGCTGCACCCTAACTTTAGGTATAACGCCCCTTCTGGGCTTTCACATCTTAGCCCTGAAAGGGCGGAATATAATAGCGATGGGGTATCGCCCCTCGCGGAATATAATAGCGATGGGGTATCGCCCCTCGCGATAAACATTAGCGAGGCGGTATCGCCCCTCGCGGAATATAATAGCGATGGGGTATCGCCCCTCGCGGAATATAATAGCGAGGCGGTATCGCCCCTCGCGGAATATAATAGCGATGGGGTATCGCCCCTCGCGGAATATAATAGCGAGGCGGTATCGCCCCTCGCAATTAAAAAACGAACATTATGAACGAAGCAGAAACAAGAGCAGAACTCATAGACCCAAAGCTAAAAGCTTGTGGTTGGGGCATTGTGGAAGGCTCTAAAGTTCTTCGTGAATACCACATTACGCAAGGAAAAATACAAACAGGCGGTGGGCGTGGCAAAAAAGAAATCGCCGATTATGTGTTGGTTTACAAAGGCATCAAATTGGCGATTGTAGAAGCCAAAAGCGATGAACAGGAAGTTGGAGAAGGCGTCATGCAAGCCAAGAAATACGCTCAAAAACTTCAATTAGAAACCACCTACAGCACCAACGGAAAAGCCATTTACCAAATTTGTATGAAGAGTGGCGAAGAAAGTTTGGTAACAGATTTTTTAAGCCCCGAACAACTTTGGAATAAAACATTTGCCGAGCAAAACAATTGGCGTGAGCAATTTGCCAATGTACCGTTTGAAGATAAAAGCGGAAGTTGGCAGTTAAGATATTATCAGGAAATAGCCGTTCAACGAACTGTTGAAGCCATTGCACAAAGCAAAGACAGAATTTTACTTACCCTTGCCACAGGCACAGGAAAAACGGCTATTGCTTTTCAAATTGCTTGGAAATTGTTTCAAACCCGTTGGAATTTAAAACGAGACGGCAGCCGCAGACCAAGAATCTTATTTTTAGCAGACAGAAATATATTAGCAGACCAAGCCTATAATTCATTTTCGGCATTTCCCGAAGATGCTTTGGTGCGGATAAAACCCAACGAGATAAAGAAAAGCGGAAAAGTGCCAACCAATGGCAGTATTTTCTTTACCATATTTCAAACCTTTATGACCCATAGCCCCGAAGGGGCGAAATCAACCAGCGAGTCGGTAACGCCCCTCGCTAAAAACGAACAATTCAATTTTGGACAATATCCACCCGACTATTTTGATTTTATCATTATTGATGAGTGCCACCGTGGCGGAGCCAATGACGAAAGCAATTGGCGGGGCATTTTAGAATATTTTAGTCCAGCAGTGCAATTGGGTTTAACCGCTACACCAAAGAGGCACGATAATGTGGATACTTACAAATACTTTGGGGAACCTGTTTACATCTATTCACTTAAAGAAGGCATCAATGATGGTTTCTTAACGCCATTCAAAGTAAAACGCATCAAGACCACTTTAGATGATTACCGCTACACTTCAGACGATACCATTGTAGAAGGAGACATTGAAGAAGGCAAACTCTATCAAGAAAAAGACTTTAACCGTAGCATTGAAATTGTAGAACGAGAAGCAAAGCGAGTAAACATCTTTTTGGATGAAGCCAATCAAAATGAAAAGGCGATAATTTTCTGTGCCAATCAATCACACGCAGCATTGATAAGAGATTTGGTAAACCAAAATGCTAAGAGCAAAGACCCTTTTTATTGCGTTCGTGTCACTGCCAATGACGGTGAAGAAGGCGAAAGGCTGTTAAGAGAATTTCAGGACAACGAAAAAACATTGCCAACCATACTGACTACTTCGCAAAAGCTTTCCACAGGAGTTGATGCAAGGAACATTCGGAATATTGTGTTGCTTCGTCCTGTCAATTCAATGATTGAGTTTAAACAAATCGTTGGGCGTGGCACACGATTGTTTGACGGCAAAGAGTTTTTCACCATTTACGACTTTGTAGATGCTTACAAACATTTCAGCGACCCTGAATGGGATGGTGAACCTTTGGAGCCTGAACCAAAAGAACCGAAACCATATCCAACACCTGAACCGCCTGGCCCATCAGTTATTTCAGATCCAGGTGAGCCAACACCAAAGAAACAGAAAATAAAAATCAAACTTCGAAACGGAAAGGAAAGAGAAATACAATCTATGATTTCAACTTCTTGACGAAGAAGAATTGCGAAAACTTTGGAGCAATCCATTAACAAGGAAAATATTGTTAGAGAATTTAGATGCAGCAGGTTTTCCGAAAGACGATTTATTGACTTTGCAAAAGTTGGTAGATATGGAAAAAAGCGACCTTTACGATGTATTGGAGTATGTATTCAACGGAGACTATATTGCTATGACCCGAGAAGCCAGAGCCAAAGCAGCCGAAGCAACCATCTTTGCCTTGCTCAATGACCAACAAAAAGAGTTTATCACTTTCGTTTTGAGCAAATATATTGAAACCGGCGTGGATGAACTTGACCAAGAAAAACTACCAATCTTGTTGACAAACAAGTATCAATCTTTGGAAGACGCAAAAGAAATTTTAGGAGACGTTGCAAACATCAGCAGACTATTTATAGAATTTCAAGAACATCTTTACAAACAGAAAGTGGCGTAATGATAGGACAGCAAACAATCTAAATAAACCAGTATTATGACCACCCATACTGACAACGAAATCTACAGCTCCAGAACACTAAACGCCCCTTTAGAGCTGGTGTATCAAGCCTTTGCCAACCCACTACATTTAAAAAACTGGTGGGGCCCAGAAGGGTTTACCAATACCATACATGAGTTTGACTTACAACCCGGCGGCAAGTGGCTGTTAACCATGCACGGCCCCGAAAAGGGCAATTATGAAAACGTCTCGGTATTTAAAACCGTAGAACCAAATAAATTGGTTGCTTGGAAACGGCTATCGCAACCGCTGTTTGATATGGAGGTTGCCTTTGAAGCACTTAGCCCTAACAAAACAAACATCTCTTTCCGCATGATTTTTGATACGGTGGAGGCCTGTAACAAAATGAAGCCCTTTGTAGTGCCTAAAAATGAGGAAAATTTTGATAGGCTGGAGCGGGAGTTGCTAAATATGATATAAGAACTAGTATTAGGCAGATTGCTTCGTCGTACCTCCTCGCAATGACGTTTAACAATAAAAGAGATGAAAATATCAAAATCGACACTACCCAATCATTCTATATTAAAGCCAGACGAAAAAACGTATGATTATGTGGATAGTTTTGAAAGTGTGTTTATTGATAGAAATAGCACTATAACATCTACAACAATTGGGAAATCATTTTTTATGAGTGGCCCCAAGTGGGTTGATACATTATTTGCTTTTAGGAACAAACTGGTTGGGTTTTTTGGACTTAAAACTTCAGGCATTATTGCCGACAGACAAAAAATGCTGGACAGCTTTAAAGGTGAAAAAGGCGAGCAAATGGGACTTTTTAAGGTGTTAGACAAAACCCCTGATGAAATGATATTAGGTGAGGACGACAAGCATTTGAATTTTAGGGTGTCGTTATTTATAGACCGACAAAGTAGCGACCCAACCACTAAAAAATTAATCATTTCAACAACCGTGAAATTTAATAATTGGTTTGGGCGACTTTATTTTTTACCCGTAAGACCTTTCCATAAGTTAATTGTGCCCACGATGTTGAAGGGTATTATTAAGCATATTGAAAATTAGAACTATACTAAATAATAAAATAAGCAATGTGAGCTCGTTTATATGTTTGGTTATTGGCTTTTTTGGCTTATGGTTTTGTTTTAATTAAGAAAACAATAACATACACCTAAAACCATTTATAGTAAATTTGCCATGTGAAAGAAAGATTAGAAATAAGAAAAATCAGTTCCTTCCTGCCCATCTTAGGGCTAGCCGTGTTGCTTTTGCTTTCGCCTTGCAAGGTTAGAAATTATATTCAAGCCGAATTGGGGTTGCCTCAAACCCAAGTTTCCAATAAAAGTCAGTCAATAATTTCACAATCCAATTGCCAGACTTTTGAGGTTTCTGATGCCGTTCAAACCATTGCAAAACCAACGCTTCAGCAATCGTACTTTCTCATTTCGGATACTTACCGTTTAGTATTTACACCAGACTTATTTAAGCAGTCTATTCATCCCATTACTTCAAGAAACCATAAGGTTTCCCTTGTTCCCTTATATATTTTATACCAAAATCTCAAAGTTTATTCGTAATTGATTTTCTAATTAAGAAAACATAAGCAGTTGTTATCACTGCTATTTCATCCGTTACAAATAAACAAACATGACATTTCAAGAAAAAAAACTTGAGGTAAGCTACACGTCTGTAGTGATACTTCGCATCATGCTTAGCCTGATTTTTATTGTGGCAAGCGCAAACCATTTGTTCAATACCGAAAAAGCCGTAAGCAAAATAGAACAGTCCAATATGGGATTTATTGGTTATGTTTTAGGTACGCCCGAAACAGCCATTATCCTTTCGGGAGTCATCATGCTTATAGCAGGTCTTGCACTGCTTACAGGCTTTAAAACCCAATATGCCGCCATAGTACTTATGGCGGTGCTAATCCCAATTACATTAACGGTTCAAGTTGGCCAAATGGAAACTATGGGGCCGCTTTTTAAGAATGTAGCCCTATTGGGCGGACTTCTCTTTTTCAGTATCAATTCAAATTTAAAAACCCAAAAGCAATGAAAAATTCAATCATAATCATAATAACCATGTTCCTAGTATTGTTTGGAACAAGCCCATTACAGGCACAGGATTTCAATCCAAAAAAACATCATTATTTAGTTCTTTCCCAAAACATAGAACAACTAAAACCTTTTTTGTTAACGGCCAATGCCTTGGCTGAAGCGGATGGTAAAAAGTATGGGGATTTTTATGTTATTATTTGCGGAAAAACGGTGAGGGATATTGTGAACAATCCAAATTTTAATACCCTTTTAGAGGATGCAAAAAACCAAAAGGTAAAGGTTTTTGTTTGTGGCTTGTCGCTTAAAAAATTCAATATAGATCCCAATCTGTTGCCAAGCAACATAACGGTTGTGGATAATGGGATTTTATACGGATTTCAATTGCAAAAAAAAGGATTCCTATCCCTAACGATTTAAACGATTTTATTCATGAAACATATAAGTATAAAAAATGATGCAGGGCTGTTAGCCCTGTCTCTTAGATTAGTAGTAGGTTGGACATACTTCTCCGCTTTTTGGAGAAGAACTATTTTAGAAAACAAATTGGATCCAGAAGTGGCGGGGTATATAGGTGAAAAATTCAATCACTTTTTGCCCCATGCTTTGGGAATAAAACCGCTCATTCAATATTTGGTAGAAAACCCCGATATGCTCTGGCTAAACATGGTCGTTTTTACGATTATAGAAGGTATCGTGGGTTTGTTCATCATGTTTGGTTTGTTCACGAGATTGATGAGTATAGGTGTATTTGCTTTGGCGATGGGCATTCTTTTAGGATCGGGGTGGATTGGTACCACGTGCTTAGATGAATGGCAAATAGGGGTGTTGGGCATCGCGACAGGTTTTGTCTTGTTTTTAACAGGTAGTGGCACTTATTCTTTTGATAACTATATGATGAACAGAAACTTTAGCATTACAAAAAAGCCATGGTTTTTGTGGGTTGGTTCTGGGATATTGCCTATTAAGGAAACTATATTTCCTAAAGTGGTTTTATTGGGCTCGCTTTTTATTTTTGGAATGACTTTAATGACCAATCAAGTATTTCATGGTGGACTGTGGGGAACACTACACAATAAATCGGTAAAACCAAAGCTTGAAATTACCGAAGGTAAGATTAAGGATTCAACGCTTTCTTTTGATGTATTTAGAACCGAAGGCGTCGATGTTTACGGTTCTTGGGTAATTGGCATAGCCTTATTTGATGAACAAAACCATAAAATTTTGGAGTATGAGCAGGAAGACTTGGCTTCGTTGCCCAGTGAGAGCATATCAAATTATTATGTAGCAAAAATAAAACAAGGAACACATAGTTTGATGGTGCCTTTAGGTGCTAAAGCAAGATTGCATTTGCAAAGTGAGGCTTTATCAAATTTATCTAACGGAACATATACACTTAAAATGACAGATATTAGTGGGGCTTATTGGGAGCATGAGATTAAAAAGGGATCGAATTAACAAAAAGCGGGGTTAAAAACAAACAACCTTAAGCTAATTCCCTTCACTCCCAAACGCCTTCATTTCCTGTAAAGGTTCAAGCGTTTCCTCACTGCCCCAAATGGTATTATCAAACTTGGTTAGGGTTTGGTAGGGAATCTTTTTTTGTTGTGTAACCTTATTGTAATCGTTTAAGGTGGTTGCTTTGGTGGTGGTTATTAAGAGTTCTTCTTTGCTGCGGTTGCTGCCTTCTATGGTAAAGTCCGTGCTTAATTTAAAACGGTCTTTGCTGTTTTCAATAAGGGTTAAATCGCGGCTCACATAAAAATAACTGCCACTTTCATGGTTTATGTATTTGGGTTGGTAGGTGCTATCGCTTTGTTTTTGGTACAGTACCAAACCGCTGCTTAGGTTTTCTTCGTATTTAACACCCAACAAAAACTTCAAGTTCAACTTACTGCCATGTCTGTTTTCAAAATAGCTGTAGGTGATTTTGGTAATGGCATAATCGTCATCGGAAACATACAGTTTGCCACTGTATTTGGCTTTGCCCTTTTTGGGTTGGTAGCTTATAATGTAGGTGAGTTGTTGGTTGTAAACGGTAATGTCGTCAATAACATAGTCGTACAAACGAGGATTTAAAATAGTCATTAAAAAGGAATTATCATAAAATCTCGAAAATCTCAATAAACGTTTCGTGCCTCCCTTTAATTGGTTCACATCAAACTCTTCTTTTTTTGCTTCCTGTTCTTCTTTTTTCATTTCTGCAAATGATAACGAATCCTCAATTTTAAAGAGTCCGGTCTTTACTTTATAGGTTTTGGTGGTATCTAAATAGCGAAGCATGATGTTTTTGGCTCGTTCTTGCACGTTATCTATCGAGAAATCTTTAGTGTGGTCTAGCAACTTAGTGGCTTTGTTCACGATGAGTTTGGTGGAATCTTTGGTTTGGGTATAAAGTGTGCCTTTAAAATCTACATATTGAACGGTTTTACTGTTCATGATGGCATTGGTAAGCGCTTGTAAATCGGTGTTGACTTTTTCCAATTGTTGCTTTTTAACTTGCGAGGCTTTATCGATTTCAAAGTTGAGGTTTTCAAAATCCACATAATCTGCTACACGTCTAAAAATATCGTATTGTCTTAAATCCGTATTGTAATTCTTGGGGGCATGGCGTTTTACACGGGCAATAATGGAATCGATGTTTGGTTTTTTATTGCTCAAATACACTTCGTCCAGTTGGTTAACGGCTGGTTCCAGTTCAATGACATAGTTTAGGGCTTTTATATTGGCAATGGTGAGCGATTTGCTACCATAACCCATGAACGATATGAGGAGTGGCGTGTTTTCCTGAACATCGGCACTTATGGTAAAATAGCCTTCTTCGTTGGAGATAACACCACTGTATTCGCCTGTTTTTATAGTGGCGAAGGGTATGGGCGCTTTGGAAGATTTATCAATTAATTTGGCAGTGATGTTTTGGGCGACAACCGATTTAATACCAATAACAAGAATGATGAAAAGTAAACGATGTTTCATAAAATAAGGATTCAGTATATAAACGACTAACAGGTTAAAATGTTACAGAAACATCTTATAAAAAAGATGTTTTTAATTTTATTAAAAGTAAACCTTTGAAAAAGAAAAAAATTATAAATTACTGTTAATATAGTCTATATTTGCACTCGCAAAATCAATAACAAAAATCAGCGTTCTGCGGAAGCATGAACAACAAAAACCTCACAACATGAAAGCAGGAATCGTAGGATTGCCAAACGTAGGGAAGTCAACTTTATTCAATTGTTTGTCCAATGCCAAAGCACAAAGTGCTAATTTTCCATTTTGTACCATCGAACCGAACATAGGTGTTGTAAACGTGCCAGATGCCCGATTGGAGAAGCTAACCGAATTGGTAAAACCATTAAGGGTACAACCAGCAACTGTAGAGATTGTTGATATTGCAGGCTTGGTAAAAGGTGCCAGTAAAGGCGAAGGATTGGGTAACCAGTTTTTAGCAAATATTCGGGAAACCGATGCGATTTTGCATGTATTAAGATGTTTTGATAACGATAATATTGTGCATGTTGATGGTAAGGTAAACCCGATTAGGGATAAGGAAACCATCGATATGGAATTGCAGTTGAAGGATTTGGAAACGGTTGATAAAAAACTGGAAAAAGTAAAACGTGCTGCAAAAACAGGTAACAAAGACGCCCAAAAGGAAGAAGCCGTTTTAATGAAAATTAAAGAAAATCTGGAAGCAGGCATCTCTATACGTGCCTTGCAATTCAGTGAAGATGATTATAACGATTTTGTGAAACCTTCACAATTCATCACCGATAAGCCCGTGATGTATGTGTGTAATGTAGATGAAGGATCGGCCGTTTCTGGCAATGCCTACGTAGAGCAGGTTAGGGAAGCCGTTAAAAACGAAAATGCTGAAGTTTTGGTATTGGCAGTTGCTATTGAAGCCGATATTAATGAGCTTGAAGATTACGAAGAACGTAAAATGTTCTTGCAAGATATTGGGTTGGATGAAGCGGGTTCTGCGAAGCTAATTCGTTCTGCATATAAATTATTGAATCAGCAAACCTATTTTACGGCTGGTGTAAAAGAGGTGAGGGCATGGACGATTGATATTGGGGCAACAGCACCACAAGCGGCGGGCGTAATACATACCGATTTTGAAAAAGGTTTTATTAGAGCAGAGGTGATAGCTTATAACGATTACGTGACTTATGGCAGTGAAGTAAAAGTGAAAGAAGCGGGTAAAATGCGTGTGGAGGGTAAAAGCTATGTAGTGAATGATGGCGATGTGATGCATTTCTTGTTTAATGTGTAAGCTATTATCAGTAATACGCCTATTTTTATTCTCTTTCCGCAATTAAATAAAAAGGATTAATTTTTTGTAGGTGGATATTTATTTTTGGTATTATTTTGTAATGTAAATGCTTCAAAAATAATCATGCCAAAAATTGAAATTCATACCCTTATTGATGCTGATGCTAAAATCTGTTTTGATTTAGCTAGGCATGTTGATATCCATCAAGAATCGTTGCAGCATTCCCAAGAAAAGGCGATTGCGGGAAAAATTTCTGGGCTCATGGAATTGGGCGAGTGGGTGACTTGGGAAGCCAAGCATTTTGGTTTTGTACAACACTTAACATCTAAAATCACCGAATTTGATTCCCCTCATTATTTTGTGGATGAAATGGTTGCTGGTGCTTTTAAATCCTTTAGACATGAGCATATTTTCAAAAAATTGGATAATCAAACGCTCATGGTTGATATATTCAATTATGAATCCCCGCTTGGAATTATTGGTCGGTTTGCCAATTGGTTATTTCTTAAACGATATATGGCCAAGCTTTTAAAAACCAGAGCTAATTATATAAAGTTGAAAGCGGAATCGGTTAAAGGTTAAAGGTTAAAAGTTAAAAGTTAAAAGTTAAAAGTTAAAAGTTAAAAGTTAAAAGTTAAAAGTTAAAAGTTACTTCAACTAAACAACAAACAACTAAACAACAAACAACTAAACAAATCAACCCAACACCCAACACCCAACACCCACTACCCAAAACCCAGTACCCAACACCTAACACCCAACTTATCAAAAAATATTGTTAATTACTTTGTGTAATGGCAGTTTCTTTTTTTAAACCGAAATGCTATATTAGCCTACCCTCACAGCACATGTTAAAAGATATATGATTGAACAAACCAACTACACAGAAGACAATATACGCTCGTTAGACTGGAAAGAACATATTCGTATGCGCCCAGGGATGTATATTGGTAAATTGGGTGATGGATCTTCTCCAGATGATGGTATTTATATTCTACTAAAAGAGGTTTTGGACAACTCCATTGACGAGTATGTTATGGGGGCAGGTAAAACCATTGAAATTTCCATTCAAGGGAATAAAGTGAGTGTGCGCGATTATGGTCGGGGTATTCCTTTAGGAAAAGTGGTCGATGTGGTTTCTAAAATGAACACGGGCGGCAAGTACGATTCCAAAGCGTTTAAAAAGTCGGTTGGATTGAATGGTGTAGGTACGAAAGCTGTTAATGCCTTGTCCTCATTTTTTAGGGTAGAATCTACACGCGATAATAAGTCGGCTTCCGCAGAATTTGAACAAGGAAACTTAATCCATCAGGATTTACTGGATGACACGTCAAGAAGAAAAGGTACCAAGGTGTCTTTTGTTCCAGATGAAATCATCTTTAAAAAATACAAGTTTAGAAACGAGTATATTATTAAAATGCTCAAAAACTATGTGTATTTAAATCCGGGATTGACCATCGTTTATAATGGTGAAAAATATTTTAGTGAAAACGGCCTTAAGGATTTATTGAGTGAAAACATCAATGAGTCGGATAGAGTATATCCCATCATTCACTTGAAGGGCGAGGATATTGAAGTCGCCATGACGCATAGTAAAACGCAATATAGCGAAGAATACCATTCGTTTGTAAATGGACAAAACACGACGCAAGGTGGTACGCATTTAGTGGCGTTTAGAGAGGCATTGGTGAAAACAATCCGTGAGTTTTACGGGAAGAATTACGACCCGTCCGATGTTCGTAAATCCATTGTATCTGCCATTGCCATTAAAGTGATGGAGCCCGTTTTTGAAAGTCAGACCAAAACCAAATTGGGTTCTACCGATATGGGCGGCGATCTTCCAACGGTGAGAACGTACATCAACGATTTTTTAAAAACCCATCTGGATAATTATTTACATAAAAATCCCGAAGCGGCCGATAAAATTCAACGCAAAATTCTTCAGGCAGAACGCGAACGCAAAGAATTATCGGGCATCAGGAAATTGGCAAAAGACCGTGCTAAAAAAGCCAGTGTCCATAATAAAAAATTACGCGATTGTCGGGTTCATTTTGGCGATACCAAAAACGATAGAAGTTTGGAGTCTACGTTGTTTATTACCGAAGGGGATTCCGCTTCTGGAAGTATCACCAAGTCACGGGACGTTAATACGCAAGCTGTTTTCAGCTTAAAAGGAAAACCGTTAAACTGTTACGGGTTGAGCAAAAAAATTGTTTATGAGAATGAAGAATTTAATTTGCTCCAAGCGGCTTTAAATATTGAAGAATCCTTAGAAGATTTACGTTATAATAATGTAGTCATAGCAACCGATGCCGATGTAGATGGGATGCACATTCGCTTATTGCTTATTACATTTTTCCTTCAGTTTTTCCCTGAAGTGATTAAAGAAGGGCATTTATATATTTTGCAAACGCCCTTATTTAGGGTACGAAATAAGAAGGAAACGATTTATTGCTATTCGGAAGAAGAACGACGGGATGCCATTGAAAAGTTAAAACCAAAACCTGAAATTACACGATTTAAAGGACTTGGTGAGATTTCACCAGATGAATTTAAACATTTTATTGGGGAAAACATCCGTTTAGATCCCGTGATGCTAGACGATAACATGTCCATTGAAAATTTATTGGAATTTTATATGGGCAAAAATACCCCTGATAGACAAGAATTTATCATTGATAATTTAAAGGTGGAATTAGATATTATTGAATAAATGGTATTCAAAATTATCTATTTGTTATTTTAAGATTAAAAAAATGAGAATTCAATTTAAATATTAGTTAAATAGAATTAAAATATATAAGTTTAGTTGTAAATTTGCACAAAAAAAATCAAATTAACACAGCCTGATTCACTCAGGTTTTAAAACTAAATAGATATGTTATATTCAAAAGAAACTAAGATGCTTAGAAGGGAAGCTTATAATGTGGTAACAGCTTTTAATAGAAATTTAACTAAAGCCAAAACTAAGCATTCAGGTAAAACGATGCTTACGGGCAAACCAAAAAAATAGTAATAATTAATGATTGAAGACGGTAACGATTTAAATAACGAACAAGAAGAACCAAAAGAAACCATAACCCGTGTAACGGGCATGTACAAAGATTGGTTTTTAGATTATGCTTCCTACGTTATATTAGAACGTGCTGTCCCGGCCATTGAAGATGGCTTTAAGCCCGTGCAACGCCGTATCATGCATTCCATGAAGGATTTGGATGATGGGCGTTACAATAAGGTGGCCAATATTGTGGGCCATACCATGCAATACCATCCTCATGGTGATGCCAGTATTGCCGATGCCATGGTACAAATCGGGCAAAAGGATTTATTAATTGATACCCAAGGGAACTGGGGCAACATCTTAACGGGCGATAGTGCTGCCGCATCGCGTTATATTGAGGCACGTCTATCTAAGTTTGCTTTAGATGTTGTTTACAATCCGAAAATTACCGAATGGCAGGCATCGTATGATGGCAGAAGAAAAGAACCCGTAAATTTACCGGTCATGTTTCCTTTGCTATTGGCACAAGGGGGCGAAGGCATTGCGGTGGGACTTTCCACAAAAATATTACCACACAACTTTATTGAACTCATTGATGCGTCCATCAAGCATCTAAAAGGAAAGAGTTTTACACTGTTTCCAGATTTTCCAACGGCTGGGATTGCCGATTTTTCAAATTATAATGATGGGTTGCGTGGCGGACGTGTTCGTGTAAGAGCCAGGATATCGCAACTCGATAAATATACACTCGCTATTACCGAAATTCCTTTTGGAACCAATACCTCTACTTTAATCGATTCTATTCTAAAAGCCAATGACAAAGGCAAGATAAAAATTAAGAAGATTGAAGATAATACAGCTGCCAATGTTGAGATTTTAGTGCATTTACCACCTGGTATTTCGCCCGATAAAACTATTGATGCCCTTTATGCTTTTACAAGTTGTGAAACTCCCATATCGCCTTTGGGCTGTGTTATTGAAGATAACAAACCTCTTTTTATTGGTGTTTCGGAGATGTTACGTCGTTCTACCGATAACACGGTGCAACTTTTAAAGAGTGATTTAGAAATAAAATTAGACGAACTCGAGGAACAATGGCATTTTGCTTCTTTAGAGCGCATTTTTATTGAAAAAAGAATCTATCGCGATATTGAGGAAGAAGAAACTTGGGAAGGTGTTATCAGTGCTATTGATAAGGGACTTCAGCCTCATATAAAACATTTAAAACGTGCCATAACAGAAGATGATATTGTACGTTTAACCGAGATAAGGATTAAACGCATTTCTAAGTTTGATATTGATAAAGCCCAACAAAAAATTGAAGCTTTAGAAGACCAAATTGCCGAAATAAAACATCATCTAGCACATCTTATAGATTATGCCATTGCTTATTTTACCCGACTTAAAAAAGAGTATGGTGAGGGACGAGAACGTAAAACCGAAATACGGGCTTTTGACGATGTAGATGCCACAAAAGTGGTAATTCGCAATACCAAACTATATGTCAATCGTGAAGAAGGTTTTGTGGGTATGTCGCTTAAAAAAGATGAATACGTTTGCGATTGCAGCGATATTGATGATATTATCGTGTTTACGGGAGAAGGTAAAATGATGGTGACCAAAGTAGATGCCAAAACCTTTGTGGGTAAAGACATTATTCATGTGGCTGTTTTTAATAAAAAAGATAACAGGACCATTTATAACATGATTTATAGAGATGGGAAAAGTGGTCCGTCCTATATAAAGCGATTTGCAGTAACGGGCATTACCAGGGATAAGGAATACGATTTAACCAACGGTAATAAATTATCCAGTATTTTATATTTTTCGGCCAATCATAATGGCGAAGCTGAGGTGGTTACCATTTTGTTACGCCAGGCAGGAAGTATCAAAAAATTGAAATGGGATATTGATTTTTCAGATATCCTTATTAAAGGCAGAGATTCTAAAGGTAATTTGGTGACTAAGTACCCTATTAAAAAAGTAGAACTCAAAGAAAAAGGACTATCCACTTTAAAACCTAGAAAAATTTGGTTTGATGATGCCGTGCAACGCTTAAATGTAGATGGCAGGGGCGAACTTATTGGTGAGTTTAGAGGGGAAGATCGTATTTTAATAATTAATCAATCAGGTGTTATCAAAACGATTGTTCCAGAAATTACGGCCCATTTTGATGATGATATGATTGTGTTGGAAAAATGGATTCCTAAAAAACCCATTTCAGCTATTTATTACGATGGCGAAAAAGAACGTTATTATGTAAAACGTTTTTTAATTGAAAATGAAAATAAGGAAGAGGTTTTTATTTCTGAACATGAAAAGTCGCAATTAGAAATTGTCTCTACTGATTGGCGACCTATGGCAGAAGTGATTTATGCGAAGCAAAAAGGGAAAGATGCCAAAGAAACACAGATAGTAAATCTAGAAGATTTTATTGCTATTAAGGGCATAAAAGCAATAGGGAATCAATTGACAACGGATAAAATAAAACAAGTTAATTTATTAGAACCTTTACCTTATGAGGCTCCCGAAGAAATCCATGCTGACGAACTAGAGGTTGTTGATGAGGAAACTGTTTTAGAGGAAGATTCTGAATCTAAAGATTCTAACACAAAGAACGATGATGGTGGCGGTTTTCAAATTGATGGGGAAGGACAAATAACCTTATTTTAGACTGGTTTTACCAACTTAAACTATCCCCTTCCTTCAGCAGCCATATATCAGCTAAGCCTGCATTAACTTCCAAAACATATTTTGCGGGAACATTTGATGGTAATGAGGTTTCATCAAAAGGTTTAGCATTCTTTTGAAAACTCACTATTTTTTTGTTGTCGTCTATATAGATAATGTCTAGGGGGATTTGTGTATTTTTCATGAAAAAGTAACGTTCCCTAAGGTCATCAAAAACAAATAACATGCCTTGATTGGCTTCCATAGAGCTCCTATACATTAAACCCGTTTGAATGTCGTAATCTGTATCAGCAATTTCAATGTCCAATTTTATTTCAGTGGAATCTGAAGCTATTTTAAAGATCGTCAGATCTGCTTCTTTTTTGAAAGTGACTTCCGTTTGTTTAACTGTTTTCTTTTCGTTTTTACAAGCCGAAACAGTTAGAAAAACAAATCCTAAGCACAAATAAACAATTATATATATTTTTCGCCACATATTATTTTACAATGTCTTTTGGCTTATATATAAACATAAAATAAAGACCGATAATGATGAAAGGAATGCTTAACCATTGTCCAGTATTTAATCCAAACCAATTGATATATTCATCTCCTTGGGGCTCTTTAACAAATTCCACAAAGAAACGAACCGTCCAAAGTAAAATTAAAAACAGACCAAATAAGAAACCAGTTTGGTCTCTTTTTGCAGTTTTGGAATACACAAACCACAATATTAAAAACACAAAAATATAACAAAAAGATTCATATAATTGTGCTGGATGTCTGTAGGGAACAGCGTCTAATAAACCAGCAAACTGCGGATTTTCTAAAACAGCATTGTAAGCTTTTTGAACGTCTTTAATACCTGTTAATTGGGTGATTTCATATTTGTTGTAGTAATCCTGTATGAAGCGTACACCAAAGTTAGAATCGGTTACCTCTCCAAGGATTTCAGAATTAATAAAATTACCGATTCTAATAAAAACGGCACCTGAGGCTACCGAAATAACGACTCTGTCCAGTATCCAAAGCAATGATTTATAGTTGTATTTTTTCCTATATAAATACATGCCGATAATGATGCCTATAGCGGCCCCATGACTTGCCAATCCTTGAAAGCCAGTAAATTCAATACCATTTTTAAAACTGAATGGTAAAAAAATACTGAAAAAGTCTTCGGAAATAAGTTCCGATTGGTAAAATAATACGTGCCCTAAACGCGCACCAATCATAGTTGCCAAAACGGTATATATAAAAAGTGGGTCTAAATACTCTAAGTTTATCTTTTCCTTAACGAAAATACGTTTCATAATAAACCAACCCAGAATAAAAGCTATAACCCACATAAGGCTATAAAAATGTATATTAAAGTTGCCTACAATGTTAATGGCCGATACGGGGTTCCAATCAAATTTTAATAAATACATAGATTATTATTTTAAAATTTCTAAAATTTCAACTTCAAATATCAAATTTGTTTTTGGCGGGATATCTCTATTTCCACTTTCACCATATGCTAAATGATAAGGGATAAAAACAGTGGCTTTGTCACCAACACTTAGTTGTTTTAATCCTTCTTTAAATCCGGGAATCATTCTGGCATCAGGGCCAATTTCAAATATGATCGGTTCATAACCGTTGGCTGCTTTTTGGCGTGGGTTAACAGCATCAAGTGCTTCGGCGGTTTCTAGTTTGCTGGTCCCCAAAAGTTTGCCGTCTTCAAAATAAACCGTATAATTTCCCAATATTTTGTGGGTTTCATCCAGTTTTTCCCCTGTGCCTTTTTCGGTGACTATATATTGTAAGCCGGAAGGAAGGGTGGTTGTTTTTTCTTTTTGTGTCTTGAATTTTTCTTGGTTAGACTTTAGCATAGCCGCTTTCTTTTCTGCTTTTTCTTTTGCGATGCGTTCTATTTCCACAAAATGGTTTTTAAAGATACTGGTAGCATTAAACGATTTCGCGTCTTTACCCTTTCTAATAATGTTTACCTTTTCAATAACAACAGCTTCTAAAGGTTTATTGGCAGGATCGGTTTTTACATTGGAAATGGAATCTTGGATATCAATTCCCAGAACTAATTCGCCAAAAACAGTATGCACGTTGTCTAGTGAAGGTTTTGATACTTCGGTTATAAAAAACTGACTTCCATTAGTATTGGGTCCCGAATTTGCCATAGAAAGAATACCAGGTTTATCGTGCTTTAAATCGGTTTTGAATTCATCATTAAATTTATATCCCGGACTACCCATGCCATTACCCATAGGGTCGCCACCTTGAATCATAAACCCGTCCATAACGCGATGGAAAATAAGTCCGTTATAAAACTTTTTACCTTTGTACGTTTCATCAACAAGGGTGTTGGTACCTTCAGCAAGCGATACAAAATTGGCTACCGTTACAGGTGTTTTATCATAAAATAATCTAGCAACCATAGTTCCTTTGGTCGTAACAAATTCAGCATACATGCCATCCTCTAAATCTGGGTATTGTGCTTCACATGATGAAAACCCCATCATGAAAATTAGGGATAGACCAAGAAGTTGTTTAAAAACTTTCATAAATTAATCAGATTGGTTTTCGGTAATGGAATGAACCGTAACTTCGCATATTAGAGGTATGTTAGTCCCAATTTTATTTAAATCGCCATAATATCCGTATGCTTTTTGTGATGGGAATAAAAAGGTAACAGTTTCTCCGGTTTTCATGAGTTTTAATCCTTCACGAAGTCCGGTAAATAATTCCTCCTTATCCATAACGTAGGTTTTATCTTTTATATCGTCTTTGGAATATATTAAGGAACCATTTAGGTCTTTAACATTATAATCGTAATTAATAATGTCGCCAAATTCTGGTGTTTCTAAACTATCAATTTCTACTTTGGTATTGTAGTAATACCAAAAACCACTTTCGGAAGCAATGTAATCTTTCTTTTCCCGTTCCATTAATTTTTTAATGGTTGATTGTTCTTTGGCATTTAGCTTTTTGTTTCTTTCTACGGAAGCATCAATAAATGAGCCTGTTTTTACAGAAACAGGTCGCCTTGCTTCTGGCATTTTACAGCTAACAAAAGCTACAAAAAATAGTGCTAGGATTAATAATTTATTCATTATTTAGGGCTTTATAATAAGTAGGCAATATACTAATAAATTTTTCAACTGTATCTTTTAACGATAACAGGCTTTTAC
>NCDW01000021.1 GCA_002280395.1 Flavobacteriales bacterium 32-35-8 | reverse complement strand
AGTTATTTCTACGCTTTTGGTATTGAGCGTATTTGTTCCTTTTATAATATTCATTTACAATGGCACAAAAAATACCGTTAGTATAAAAAAACAATCTCTGTTATTAATAAAAAATAATGGAATCACCTATAGTGAAAAAGATGTATGGCGCAAAAACTTTATGGCCATAAGTAACGATAACAAAACACTTACCTACATTAACTTTAAACAAGACAACCCTTTTATTAGCAATATTTCGTTAACAGATGTGAAACAATGTCACATTATTAAAAACTACAATAGCAATGATGCAAATAAAGCGACCTCGTTAAAGAATTTAGATTTAGAATTCGTTCATAAATCACCTTCTAAACCAAATGTTATTATTAACTTTTTTAATATAGACGATGATTTAAGCGAAGATTTTGAATTACAACGCATTGAAAAATGGCAGGCACTTATTAAAAACGCTATCGTTGAACCTCAACAGGTTAAAGTGGCTTCTTAATTTTATTTTTACCAAAGCCACAAATACACTTTTTTATAATTGGTGTATTTGTGGCTATTTTTAATTTATTTATGAAGTTTTAATTGAATACGCTTTCGCGGAATATCAACCTCTAGAACTTTAACGATGACTTGTTGATGCAAACTTATATGTGCATTGACATCAGACACGAAAGAATCTGATAGATTAGACACGTGTATCAAGCCACTTTCTTTAATGCCAATATCTACAAAAGCGCCGAAGTTGGTCACATTGTTTACAATGCCCGGCAATAATTGCCCTTCTTGCACATCGTTAATGGTTTTAATGTTTTGGTTGAAAGTAAACACTTTGGCTTGCTCCCGAATGTCCAACCCGGGTTTTTCCAATTCTTTAATGATATCTTGAAGCGTTGGTAATCCAACGGATTTTGTGATGTATTTTTCTAACGGAATTTGTTTTAAAACCAATGTATTCCCAATAAGGTCTTGAACGGTTTTACACAAATCTTTTGCCATTTTTTCAACAATCACATAACTTTCAGGATGCACCGCAGAATCATCTAATGGATTTTTAGCATTCTTAATTCGTAAAAACCCGGCACCTTGTTCAAAAACTTTATCGCCCAGCCTCGGTACTTTTTTAATATCATTTCTGGAAGCAAATGCACCATTTTCCGAACGATAACTTACGATGGTTTCCGCCAATTTCGGACCAATGCCCGATACATAACTCAGCAAACTACTACTTGCGGTATTAATATTCACCCCAACCGCATTCACGCAACTTTCTACAACCACATCCAATTCTTTTTTGAGTTTGGTTTGATCGACATCATGCTGATATTGCCCTACCCCAATAGATTTGGCATCGATTTTAACCAATTCCGCCAACGGATCTTGAAGTCTTCTTCCAATGGAGACACTACCTCTTACGGTGACATCATAATTAGGAAATTCATCTCTAGCAATTTTGGATGCTGAATAAATACTCGCTCCCGCTTCACTCACCACAAACACCTTAATATCATTCTTAAAATGTACGCGTTTTACTAATTGCTCGGTTTCTCTTGATGCCGTGCCGTTACCTATGGCAATGGCTTCAATTTTGTAGGCATCTGCTAAAGAACTTAGTTTTTTCATGGCACCAATTGCATCACTTTTTGGTGGATGCGGATAAATGGTTTCATTGTATAACAAATTCCCTTGAGCATCCAAACACACCAGTTTGCAGCCTGTCCGAAATCCGGGATCGATCGCTAAAACCCGCTTTTCACCAATGGGCGAGCCCAATAACAATTGTTTTAAGTTTTTTGCAAATACCGTAATGGCTGATTCATCTGCTTTTTCTTTGGCAATTTGTAACGCTTCATTGCTCAACGATGGTAATAATAAACGCTTATAAGCATCGGTTATGGCGAATTGAATCTGTTCCGCAGAATCGTTTTGCGAACGAATGATACGCTCTTCAATTTTAGCAAGCGCTTTATCATCGTCAATGCTGATTTTGAATTTGATATATCCTTCACTTTCAGCTCTTAAAATGGCAAGCAATCGATGCGAAGGAATCCGACTTAGTGATTCTTCCCAATCAAAATAATCCCTGAATTTTTGTGCATCTTCTTCAGTCGATTTTGACTTTACCACTTTCGTGGAAATCATCGCAAAGCGTTCTAACTGATGACGGATATTGTTTCTAATATCTGTGCGTTCGTTAATCCATTCGGCTATAATATGTCTGGCGCCTTCCAAAGCATCTTCCGCGGAAGCGATATTACCTTTTACATATTTTATTGCGACAGATTCTACATCATGGGCATTTTGAGACATGATAATTTTAGCCAAAGGTTCCAATCCGTTTTGGCGTGCGGTTTCAGCTTTGGTTTTTTTACTTTTTTTGAAAGGCAAGTATAAATCCTCAAGGGTTGTTAAATCCTGGCACGCTTCAATTTTTTGTTTTAATTCTGGGGTTAAAGCGTCTTGTTCTTCAATGGATTTAAGAATGGCTCCTTTTCGCTTTTCAAGAACTTCAAATTGTTCTTTGTATTTAACAATATCCCCGATTTGAACTTCATCTAAATTACCCGTCCGTTCTTTTCGGTAACGCGCAATAAATGGAATAGTGCAGGCTTCATTTAATAATTCAACCGTGTTTTTTATAGAAGTTTCAGGAAGTTGGGTATAGGTGGCAATATAATTTACTAGTTGGGTCATTTAACGTGGGTTTATTGCAAAAAAAAATCTCGTTTTCAAAGAAACATTGAAAACGAGATTTATACAAATATAATATTGTTTTTAATTTCCTGCCTGTGCTTTAGCTTCTTCAATCATTTTTTGATTTGGCAAAATAGCAACGTTTACACGTCTGTTTTTAGCACGTCCAGCTGCAGTGCTGTTATCATGCATGGGCTGACTTTCACCAAACCAATTTGTAGTAAGCCTTCCGTTGGATATCCCATTTTGGGATAAATAATTTGTTACGGCATAAGCCCTATTCTTAGAAAGTGTCATATTATAATCTTCTGCACCTTGGCTATCAGTGTGTCCAACAACCAATATATTAGTGTCTGGATATTCTTTAAAAACCCCGATTAGTTTATTTAATGTTGTTTGCGAAGCCGTATTTAGATTGAATTTATTGGTATCAAAATACACACCACTACTTTCATCAAAAGTTACTACAATACCATCATCAACTCGCTCTACTTGCGCACCTGGAATTTCTTCTTCAATTTTTTGGGCTTGTTTATCCATTTTACTACCAATTAGAATACCAGCACCTCCACCAACAACGCCACCAATAACGGCGCCTAATTCCCCATTACCACCTTTACCGACATTATTGCCAATGATAGCTCCTAAAATGGCACCTCCTGTAGCACCAATAACGGCTCCTTTTTGTTTGTTATTAGCATTTTCAATTGCTTTACAATTGGTTAAACTTATGGTTAAAACGATTGTAAAAATTGTAATTCCTATGTTTTTTATGGTTGTTTTCATATTATATATTATTGTTTAGTGAAATTCATGTTTATAGTAAGTGAACTGCCTGCTACACTAACCGATTGTTGCCATTGCATCGCAGTATCTGATAAAGCTGAAAGTTTTAACCTAAACCCTTGATTGGTTTCCGATTTATGTCTTTCATCCGTTGGTTTTAATAAAAAATCATATAAACCTGTTTCTGCATTTACTTCTTGAATGGTAAATACAAAATGCCGCTCTCCAGTTGAACAACTTGAATTATTAATGGTATACATCCCTGTATTATTATTTGGAATGAATTGCCATGTACTACCTTCAAAACAAGCTTTGGAAGCATCGTTAAGCAAGGTTGTGTTGTAAGTGCCTGCTTGGCTATAGGTTATTGAACTCAATACCCAATCGCCTTTAATTACTTTTTTTGAGGTTCTGACCGTTTTTGAGGTTCCACAAGAAGCGACAATTAAAAGAAGACTTATGCTTAATGCTGTTACTAATTTTTTCATACGTTGATTGTTTTACTATTATACGCACAAAATTAGAGCAATGGATGTTATCGTTAATTACAAAATTTGCTTTTTGTATTATATAATTTGTAGATTGTGTATTACGTCGAAATAATGACAGAAAAACAAAAAAAGCAGACTCATTTTAAATAAAAGTCTGCTTTTATGAACTATAAAGATTAATAGATTTTTATAACTAAGCTACTTTTTTAAGTAAATCGAAACAAGGGCATTTTCCACAACGCTTGTCTTCTGATTTCTTATATTTTTCGCAGCAACTACTTTTTACTTTATTCGGAAGTTTAATTCCAAATTTTTCGAGTTTTTTAATTGCTTTTTTTTGCTTCTTTTTACCCACAGTGTTTCTATAGTATGGGCAAAAATAATTATTTTTATTAAATCTAAATAAGATTAAATGTTAAATTTATTGAGGATTTTCCATGGAAGCCGAACTTACGGTTAAAGTAACAATATCCCTATCAAATAAGTACAGACCTCCTTTGTCGTCGCCAATTAAATTTATCTTGTCTAAAATATTACGCGCCACGGCTTCTTCTTCTATTTGTTCGGCCACATACCATTGTAAAAAGTTATGCGTGGAATAATCTTTTTCTTGAAGACTGATATGCACCAATTCGTTGATACTTTCTGAAACAAAAATTTCATGCTTATACAGTTCTTCAAACATTTCCTTAAACGATTTGAACGTTACGTTTGGTGCAGCAAGTGCCGATACTTGTGCATGACCACCACGTTCATTTACATATTTCACCAATTTCAGCATGTGATCGCGCTCTTCTTGCGATTGCTTGAACATAAAGCCTGCAACGCCTTCCAAACCCTTAACTTCTGCCCAACAAGCCATTGCTAAATAAATTTGTGAAGACTCCGCTTCTATTTTTATCTGGTTATTAAGCGCCTTTTCTATATTTTTTGATAACATAATTTTGTCTTTTTTGTAAAGTTAAGAAATAACTAACTTATGTGCAATCCATTAGAAACATTCACATCATCCGGATTCACAAAAACCAATTTGCCTTCTACATTCTCCGTCATTAAAATCATGCCTTGGCTGACTACACCACGCAATTCCCTTGGGGCTAAGTTTACTAAAACAGTGACGCGTTTCCCAATAACCTCTTCTGGCGAAAAACTTTCAGCAATACCAGAAACAATGGTTCGAACATCGATTCCTGTATCGACTTTCAATACCAATAATTTTTTAGCTTTTGGCATTTTTTCGGCTTCTAGAATCGTCCCAACACGAATATCCAATTTGGCGAAATCTTCAAAAGTAATCGTCTCCTTTTGTGGTTCTACAACTTTTTTGGCTGTTTCATTGGCTTTTTTACTGGCTTCTAATTTATCCAATTGAAATTGAATCGTGTCGTCTTCAATTTTAGAGAATAGTAATTCGGCTTCGCCTATTTTGTGTCCTGATGGAAGAAATATATTTTTGGATGAAATATCATTCCAAGTGGATTCCGCATCAAGTGCGGAATGACAAAGGATTGATTTAAGCTTAGCTGAAGAAAACGGTAAAAAAGGTTCGCTTAATGTTGCCAATGCCGAAGCAATTTGCAAAGCGACATACATAATCGTTTTAGTCCTTTCTTCATCTACTTTTATGACTTTCCAAGGTTCTTCATCGGCTAGATATTTATTTCCTAATCGCGCTAAATTCATCAATTCTTGTTGCGCTTCCCTAAAACGATACCGCTCTATAGAACTGGCAATGACATCAGGATACGCTTTTACAGCTGCCAATGTTTCTTCATCAACTGGCGATAACTCATTCGGAACAGGCACTAAACCTTCATAATATTTATTGGTCAAAACCACCACGCGATTGATGAAATTTCCAAAAATGGCTACCAATTCGTTGTTATTTCTCGCTTGAAAATCCTTCCAAGTAAAATCGTTATCCTTAGTTTCTGGTGCATTAGCTGTCAACGCGTAACGTAACACATCTTGCTGATTCGGGAATTCCAATAAATAGTCTGGTAACCAAACTGCCCAATTTTTGGAAGTGGATAATTTATTACCTTCTAAATTCAAAAACTCGTTCGCCGGCACATTATCAGGTAAAATAAAACTACCCTCGCTTTTTAACATGGCTGGGAAAATAATGCAGTGAAACACAATATTATCCTTGCCTATAAAATGCACCAATTTAGTGTCGTCGCTTTTCCAATAGGGTTCCCAATCTTTACCAACTCTGGCGGCCCATTCTTTAGTTGAAGATATGTAACCAATAGGTGCATCAAACCAAACATATAACACTTTGCCTTCGCCACCCTTCACTGGCACTGGAATGCCCCAATCTAAATCGCGGGTGACGGCACGCGGACGCAAACCATCATCAATCCAAGATTTTACTTGTCCGTACACATTGGGCTTCCAATCTTTTTTATGGCCTTCTAAAATCCATTCCTTTAAAAAATCTTCATACCTTTCTAAAGGCAAATACCAATGTTTTGTTTCTTTTAGAGTTGGCACATTACCTGTTAGGGCTGACTTCGGATTTAATAAATCAGTGGCATTTAAACTCGTTCCGCATTTTTCGCATTGGTCGCCATAAGCTTCTTCATTGCCGCATTTCGGACACGTTCCTGTTACAAATCGGTCTGCCAAAAACTGATTGGCTTGTTCGTCATATAATTGCTCGGATGTTTCTTCAATAAACGCTCCTTTATCATATAAAGTTTTAAAGAATTCCGATGCTGTTTCATGATGGATTTTAGCCGAAGTACGTGAATAATTATCAAAAGAAATTCCGAACTCTTCAAACGATTTTTTAATAATGGCATGGTATTTATCTACCACATCTTGTGGAGACACGCCTTCATTTTTTGCTTTAATGGTAATGGGCACACCGTGTTCATCACTGCCGCCAATAAAAACCACGTCGTTTCCTGTTAAGCGTAAAAAACGCGCATAAATATCGGCTGGCACATACACGCCAGCTAGATGCCCAATGTGAATGGGGCCATTAGTATAAGGCAACGCAGATGTGATGGTATATCTTTTTGGTTTGTTCATTAATTTAAATTTTACCGTCATTGCGAGAAACAAAGTGATGAAGCAATCTCATAAATTGAAACTCAAAACAAGCAGATTACTTCGTTTCACTCGTAATGACGAGTTATTTTGAAGGCATAAAAGTACACATTTTGAAACCGATTTAGAAAAAAAATGTACATTTACATGATGTCGAAAAACCTATTAATTATTGGATTATGTTTTGCAGTTCTTTTCTTCGGAAAAACCAATGCATCAGTACAAGATAATTCATCAAAGCAAACGAAAACATTGAAACAACCACCCTACTTAAAAGCTGGCGATACCGTTGCCATTGTGGCGCCATCGGGCATCTTAAAAAACAGAAGTGCCGAGATTGAACAAGCCAAAACACTTTTAAAAAGTTGGGGACTATATGTCATTGTTGGAAAACACATATTTAACCAAAATAACCATTTTGCAGGAACCGATACTGAACGTGCTGAAGATTTTCAAATGGCGTTGGACGATCCTAAAATTAAAGCGATTTGGTGTGCTCGTGGTGGTTATGGTGCCGTTAGAATTCTTGATAAATTAGATTATACCAAATTTAAAAACAAGCCCAAATGGGTTATTGGCTATAGCGATATCACCGCCTTGCACAATCAAGTTCATAATTTGGGTTTTGAAAGTCTGCATGCCATGATGTGTACCAGTTTGCAAGATGATGCCGAAAGTATTAAAGAAACCATTTCCACTTTTAAAACAGCGCTTTTCGGAAGCACTTTAGCATACACGCTTCAAGGTTCTAAATACAATAAAATAGGAAGTGTGAGTGCTCCCATTGTTGGTGGAAACCTTTCCCTTTTATACAGTATGCTCGGGTCTAATACCAGTATTGATACCTCTGGAAAAATCTTATTTATTGAGGAAATAGGTGAGTATGAATATAGTATCGACCGCATGTTACAAAGTTTAAAACGTGCCGGGTATTTTACCAATTGTAAAGGTGTGATTATTGGAGATGTTTCTAAAATCCGTAAAAACACAACCCTTTGGGGGAGTCCTGTACAACAACTTATTTTGGATGCTTTGGCAGAATACAATTTCCCGATTGCCTTTAATATGCCTGCTGGTCATGAAAAGGATAATCGCGCATTGATTTTAGGCAGAACAATTGATATGAAAGTTGACAAAAATCAATCATCCATTGTTTTTAAAAATTAATATTATTTCAACCCATCAACCGTAACGCTTATATTTCCTTTAACTTTTAAAAATGCCAATATCGCTGTGTTAGTTAATTGTATTTTTTCAAATTCGATATCTTTCATGGCACCATTCACAAAAACTCCTTGAACGGGCGAGTAATTGGTGATATAGCCTAACATGGTTTGCTTGCCTTCATCTAAATTAGATTGAATGGAATATTTGCAGTACTCTTGAATTCTTTTAAGTATCAGTCCTTTTGCCAACCAATTGGCGGTACGCAACAATTTGTTTTTGGTATCTAAAACATAATCTAATTTATAGAAATATATTTCTTTATTCACGGCATCATATTGCGGCATCCCAGATAGATATATCGTCCCATTTACAGAACCTTCTAAATCTAGAGCTATGACTAAATTGTTGTCTTTATGCCAAATATCAACTTTTTTAACCGTTACTTTTTTTGTGCCCGAACTAAACTCTTGCCCTGAAAAATTCTTGGTCATGATTTTTGAAGCATCTTGATAGGTTGATATGGCAACAATATTTGAAGTGACATGGTTTGGCATATCGGTTACGGGTTTCAAAAGGATGTTTTTAGCATCAAATTTAGATTGCGGTTGATGCCCAATAACAGTTTCCATCTGGCATTTCATGCCCATTTGAAGTAAGACCTTATCGTTTTTAAGCTGGGCATCGGTACTGTAAATTTCGATCGGTACCAATCTAAGCCAACTTTCATAATCATCATTCATTTTAAAAGGCACGGTTAATTTTTCAATGGCATTTAAAACATTTGGCTTGAAATCCATAGACGCTTGTATGGCTTCATCAATGCTTTTTTCAATATTGGCTCTAAATAATTTTATGGCAGGATTAACCAAATAGGTTACGGGTACATTTTTTCCGTAGACAACCATCGATGGACTTTCTTTCCACTGTAAATCGGTTATGGATGTCTTCGATTTTAATTTCCAGTTAGATAAGCCAATGTCGCTTGAAAGCGTAACAACCCCATTTAAATTAAATTCGCTGGTTTTATAAAGATTAACGCCCAAGGTTTGCGTGCCAATTCTATATTTAATGACCGCTTTTAAAGGTAAAATTGTTTTAATGCGTTGCTTGTTTGATGCTCTATCTTGGCGAATGGTTATGGGAGCTTGTTTCCATACTTTTATTTCGATATCGTCGTCTTCAATGTCTTTGTTTTCATAAATCAACCCATTCAAAATGGCGTTTGTTTGATTTTCAATGTCTGACAACTTAATACTTACTGGCACATTTATAAACGACGGATCAAGCTCATAAACCAAAGGTATTGCAGCTGTTTCAGGCTCTGGTTTTAGTGTGTTTAACTGCTTTTTTGAAGCACACGAGCTACTAATAAGTACGACTATTAATAGGTTAAAAAACAATAATTTAGGCTTCATCATTTTCGATGCTTTTTGGTAGCAAATGTAAATAAAGAGTTGGGATTAATTTGAAAAACCGCAAATACTTGATATCATAACATTTAAACTCGAAATCACAGCTTTGGTTGTACATATCAAATATAAGGCTTAACTTTGATGATTAACTATTTTCATTCAAATGACAGCAATTAATTTTCCACATATTAAACCCAGTCTTTCTGGATTATTGTTGTCATTATCTTACTTGCATGACGATAAATTTTTAAAAAATTCAAAAGAGTTTATTTAATAATCCCTGCTAAGACTCAATAGCGGGGCAACAACTATTTACAGATAATTTAATCTTTGTTTCTTTTTGAAGTAATTTTCTGCATTCAATTCATATATGCTGTAATGGATTTGAATGTTTGGGTCAATTATGGAAAGTCTCAAAAAGATTATTAAAAATAAATATTATGTCAGAAAATGTGATTTTAACAACTGGAATTTACGATATGATTAAAGATCATGTGAGACGAAAAAAAGTAACTATTAAAGAAGAAAATATTTTACTTTCAGAATTAAAAAACGCTAAACAAGTACTCCGCAGAGACTTACCAGACGATATTGTAACAGTAAACCGTCGGGTACGCATTATGGACCACACTGTTAATAAAGAACAGGAATATATATTTGTTCCTACCACGAAAACAAAGCCTAAAAAAGGAAAAGTCTCCATTTTATGCGATGTGGCCGTTGCAACCATTGGAAGAAGAGTAGGAGATATAATAGAATGGCCTTTTAAAGGAGGTGAAAGAAAGCTTGAAATTTTAAAAGTAGAAGAATTTAAACAATAGTTTTTCCTCTTTGTTAATATTAAAAAGTCCTTGTTTAAAAGCAAGGACTTTTTTATCAACATGTTTATGTTTTAATTTAGACCAAGAAATTTAGAAACCTCGTTCCTTCTGCAACTGCTCATACGCATCTTGTACTTGCTTAAATTTTTCTTCGGCACCTTTTTGGTGTTCTTTTCCTAAATGAATCACTTTATCAGGATGGTATTTTTTAGCCATATTTCGGTAGGCTTTTTTAATCTCATCGTTGGTGGCGGTTTTATCAATTTCCAATATTTTATAGGCACTATCCGCATTTTTGTAGAACATCGCTTTGATGCTTTCATAATCATTATGACTGATGCCCAAATAACCCGCGATGGTATAAATTTGATGTACCTCATCATCGGTTACCAAACCATCGGCTTTGGCAATTCCGAATAAAAAATGAATAAGTTGCAAACGCGAGGCATGTTCCATCATTTGTCTGATTTGCAAACACACTTGCCTTGTAGAAATATTTTGTTGTTTATTTATTTCCTTAAAAAGTTTAAAAGCATGATTGGCGCGTTCTTTACCATACATACCCACAAATTGATTGCGGACAAAATCCAACTCACGTTGGTCTTGCCTGCCATCAGCTTTTATAACGATAGAGGCTAAAATAAGTAAACTCACTTCAAAATCGCCTGATTGTGTTTGTGGCCGTTGTTGTGGATTGTCTCTGTACACCGTAGCTCCTTCTCCGTTAGACATGCCATCAACAACACTGCCCAGGGCCAGACCAATGATGGCGCCTATAGGGCCTCCAAAAGACCATCCAATAGCCGCACCAATCCATTTTGAAAAACTCATATAAGTGATAGATTTTAATTATGGGTAAATATAGTATTTGTTAGTAGAATGCATCTATAATTTGTTACACAATTGGTATCTTTGCACTCTATAAAATGTTAATTATTAAAATTTAAAAATATGTATCCAGCAGAATTAGTAAAACCAATGCGCGAAGATTTAACCAAAGTTGGTTTTGAAGAATTACATACGCCTGCGGAAGTTGATGCCGCGATAGCAAAAGAAGGTACAACACTTGTGGTTGTGAACTCTGTTTGTGGTTGTGCTGCAGCCAATGCCAGACCAGGCGCTAGAATGAGTTTACAAAATGCAAAACGTCCAGACCATATCGTAACTGTTTTTGCAGGTGTGGATTTTGATGCCGTAACCAGAGCCAGAGAGCACATGGTTCCGTTTCCTCCAAGCTCACCAAGTATGGCCTTATTTAAAGATGGCGAATTAGTACACATGCTAGAGCGTCACCATATTGAAGGCAGACCGGCAGAATTGATTGCTGACAACCTTATGGATGCTTATAACGAGTATTGCTAAAATTTGACAGATGATCGAAGACGGAAGACGTAAAAAAATAAATATGAAAACCACGATTTAGTCGTGGTTTTTTGTTTTGTAACGCAACCTTTTTAATGAATTGGCATCTCTGTAATAAATGCTTAACCATGAAAAACACTTTTTTTGCCCTATTATTAATTTGTCTAGCTTTTACGGCATTTAAATGTGATGATGATGCGCCTGTTGGTTTTGAAGAAGATAAACAAGAATTGATTTCTTTACAAAAAACCATTCAAGATCTTGCCGATACTTCGGTTTGTAATGAAACTACCGAATGCAAATTTCTTGCTTTTGGGAGCAAGCCTTGTGGTGGCCCTTGGAGTTATTTAATCTATTCTACATCGATTGATGTTGAAAAATTAGAGATGCTGGTTGAAACATATAATCAAAAACAAGCAGATTTTAATACAAAATATGGTATTATTTCAGACTGTAGTGCCGTGATGCCTCCTACTAGTTTAACATGTGAAAATAACACCTGTGTTCCTGTTTATTAAAACTTAGTTTTTACTTATTTTTGGGGCATGCAAAAAATATTGTCATACCCAATATCCATTATTTATTACCTGTGTTTCTTTTTAACATTGGTCATATTCCATCCCATTCAGTGGTTTTGTTTTAATGTGTTTGGTTATCAAGCTCATAAAAAAAGTGTCGATATTTTACAATTTTGCCTCATGCGTTGTGCCAATATTTTAGGAACACGTTTTTCATTTATAAATCCGCATCATATTGACACCAATCAACCGTTAATAATAGTAGCTAACCATCAAAGTTTGCACGACATATATCCGCTAACCTGGTATATGCGTAAATACCACCCAAAATTTATAAGTAAAATAGAATTGGGGAAAGGTATCCCAAGTGTATCTTATAATTTACGGCATGGTGGTGCGGCGCTGATTGATAGAAAAAATCCACGTCAGTCATTGCCTGCACTTATGAATTTTGGAGACTATATTGAAACCAATAAACGCGCTGCTGTTATTTTTCCGGAAGGTACCCGAAGCAAAAATGGCGAGCCCAAGCCATTTCAAACAAAAGGATTGGAAATCTTATTTAAGAAAGTACCATCGGCTTTAATTGTTCCTATTTCAATAAATAATTCGTGGAAAATGTTAAAATATGGTAAATTCCCAATGGGTTTAGGCACACATATTACATTTACCGTACATAAGCCTATAAAATTGTCTACCTTTGCATTAGATAAGGAAACACTTATTAATAACATAGAAACCGTTATAAAAGAAGACATTCATCCTTAATATATATTTTATGTCGTTGAAAAATGTGAGATTAGAGGTCATGAAATTTTTGGAAAAAGACGTTGATGCTCTAATAGAAAAATACTTAATTCCAATTGACAGTATTTGGCAACCAACAGACTTTTTACCAAATTCTGAAGGTGACGACCAAACTTTTTTTGAAGAAGTTAGGGATATTAGGGAATTATCCAAAGAATTACCATACGATTTTTGGGTTGTTTTGGTAGGCGATATGATTACCGAAGAAGCGTTGCCAACGTATGAGTCTTGGTTGATGGATGTTGAAGGCGTCGATCAAGTAACCGAAGGCGGAAATGGCTGGTCTAAATGGGTAAAACAGTGGACTGCCGAAGAAAACAGACATGGCGATGTACTGAACAAATATCTTTATTTATCTGGTCGCGTTAATATGAAAGAAATTGAAAAAACCACACAACATTTAATTGCAGATGGTTTTGATATTGGCACCGACAGAGACCCTTACAAAAACTTTATTTATACCAGTTTTCAAGAATTGGCAACCTATATTTCGCATAATCGCGTGGCGAAAATTGCCAGCAAAAGTGGGAATAAACAATTAGGAAAGATGTGTAAAATTATTTCTGGAGATGAAATGAGGCACCATCATGCGTATTCTGAGTTTGTGGAGCGTATTTTTAAGGTAGATCCCAATCAAATGATGATGGCGTTTCAATACATGATGAAACAAAAAATAACGATGCCTGCACATTTTTTAAGGGAATCTGGTGATAAAATAAGTACGGCATTTGAAGAATTTTCGAATACAGCACAACGTATAGGTGTTTATACCTCCAAAGATTACGTAGATATTTTACAAAAATTGATTGACCGTTGGGAAATCGATAAAATAACCGGTCTTGATGATGATGCTGAAAAAGCTAGGGATTATTTAATGAAATTACCCGAGAGGATGATACGATTGGCTGATAGAATTAAAATACCTGAAAACTCCTATCAGTTTAAATGGGTAGAACCTGCGGCTTTAAAATCATAATAACACCCAATAAGATTAATTCCTTTCCAAAACGAAAGGAATTTTTATTTTTATACCATGACTGAACAGGAACAAATTAACAAAACCATGATTTTTGTAAAAGAAACCCTAAAAAATGCTGAAGGCGGGCATGATTGGTTTCATACAGAGCGGGTTTATAAAAATGCCTTACTCATTGCAAAAGGTGAAAAAGCAAATGTATTTGTGGTGTCGCTAGGCGCTTTGTTGCATGACATAGCCGATAGCAAATTTCATGATGGCGATGAATCCATAGGTCCTAAAATAGCTCGGGAATTTCTGTTTAAAATCAATGTAGATTCTGAAATCATTGAACACGTTATAAAAATTATAGAAAATATTTCCTTTAAAGGCGGGAATGAGGCACAAAAATTTAGCTCTCCAGAGTTAAACGTGGTGCAAGATGCCGATAGATTGGATGCTATTGGTGCGATTGGTATTGCTCGTTGTTTTAATTATGGCGGATTTAAAAATAGGCCACTATACAATCCAGATATTAAGCCCAATCTTAATATGACTAATGCCGAATATAAAACATCTAATGCGCCGACAATCAATCATTTTTACGAAAAATTATTACTCCTTAAAGATAAAATGAATACAAAAACTGGACATACGTTAGCTTTGGAACGCCATAATTATATGTTAGGGTTTTTAGATCAATTTTATAAAGAATGGCATTAAATCTAAAAACCTTTTTAATCACATTATTGAATAATCGGTTTAATTTCTTTCCTGTAATGTGATGCACTTTTACCTGTTATATCGTTGAACGTTTTATTAAAATGGGAAAAATTATTAAATCCACATTCAAAACAGATATCTGTAATACTCATTTGGCTTTCTATAAGTAGTTTTGTAGCATGTACTACCCTGTATTCATTTACTAATTGTGTAAATGTTTTTCCAGTAGCTTTTTTAAAATATCTACAAAATGCTGGTACAGTCATACTTACCTTGTCGGCAATTTCATCTAGACTAATATGGTTTTGGAAATTTGTATTGACGTATTTAAAAATAATATCGATTTTGCCACTATCTTGAGCTTCCGTTTCAAAAGCAAACCCATCGGCGTTTAATAATGTATAATCGTCCGTAAAAGACAGATAGTTTAAAATCTCTAAGAATTTTATAACCCTTTCAAGGCCAGTATACTCCATTAAACTTTCAATTTTACTTCCTATAACGGCTTTGGTTTCCATCTTAAAACGGATGCCTTGCTTAGCTCTTTGAAATAATGCTGCGATGCTGGCTGTTTCTGGAATATTAAGAAAATCTTCCCCTAAAAAATTAGATTTAAACTGAACGGTTGTTTCTGTTCCGTTTGCTGTTAACCTATCGGTAAATCCATTATGAGGTAAATTAGATCCAATAAGTATTAATTGACTATTATTAAAATACGAGAGATGGTTTCCAATATGTGTCTTTCCTTGACCTTTATTTATATAAACAAGCTCGAGCTCTGGGTGAAAATGCCAATAGGCCCCGTTCTTATCTACAGTGTCTATATGTTGCTTTACTAATATAGAACTTCCGAAACTTGGGGTGAGTTTCCTAAAAGTAGGTTTTTTATTAATCATAATACAATTTATTCCAATACAAAATTACAAT
>NCDW01000264.1 GCA_002280395.1 Flavobacteriales bacterium 32-35-8 | reverse complement strand
GCCGGCTCGCGACAGCTTTGTGTCACAAAGATGAAGTCTATGAATTGATGCGCTTTTGTAAGTAGAGAAATCGGGAGTATCAGTCTCAAACTGAGATTCTTCCAGATTTAAACGACCCAACACTGGTGAGCTGCATATCGCCTTAATTGTACTGTTCGTAACACCAGAGCAGCAACTGATGTCGAGGGACATCCAAAACAATTAATGGCCGCAGGAACAGAATTGTGGCTCAAAAAATGAAATGAATGATTTACACCTTCAAAATATTCCGCTAAAAGTTTTTTGCCATTAAATTGTTCTTCATTTAATATCTCTTCGTTGGCTACATGCAATACTTTTATTGAGGCCTTACATTTCTGGGCAATGTCTATTAAAAAATGTAATTCCCGTTTTTTAAAATGTGTTTTGTAACTAGTTGGAAATACAATTTCCTTTGGCAGCTGTAATTTTGCTAATTCGGGAACCACAATTACCGGACAGTTTCTCGCTTTCTCCATAACATTAACCGCTACACTTCCAAAAATACTGGTTCTTGATTTTGTTTCGCCTTTTGTGCCCATCACAATAAGTTCTATATCGTTCTTTTCCACAACCTGCTTAATAGCTTCTAATGGACTGTTAAATGTTGAAATAGTTTGAAAACTATGTTTTGGGTTTCCGTTTTCACCAAAAGCAACAGTATTCAAAACATTCGAGAGTCCAATTTCGGAATTTGATTTTGCCGTTTCGTACAGTTCACTTCCCGGCTCCATGTTAATAAGACTATCCATGACATTTGAAGACACAGAAAAAACATTTAAAAGATAAAAAACACAGGATTCATCCTTATAAAGCTCCAAAGCATAATTAATGGCTCGTACCGCATTGCTTGAAAAATCTGTTGGCAATAAAATCTTGCGTGTCATCCTATTTCAATTTAATTGATTATGTAATAAATTTAATTGAGAATATGCTTTACGGCAATGATAAATATCAGCTCACTCTGGCATGATTAATATAGGAACTTTAGGATGAAGAGCCAATTTATTTATCACTGGCTCATTGGTTATCATTTCAAAGATGCTATGTTTATATTTTATCATGGCAAGTATATCTATTTCGAAATCTTCAATAAATGTTGTAATGGCTTCTGCTTTTTTTGCATTATTAGCTAACCCATGAAAACTGCAATCATAATCGGCTAAATAGTTCTTAAGCATGGTCATATTATACTCTTGGATGCTCGATAATTTTTTCTCGACGCTTACATGCACCACACGTATTTTAGAGTTGAATAAATCTGCCATACTTTTAAGTGGCCTTAATTCATTATCGTCATAAAAGCGGTTGTAATCTGTTGGAAACGCTATTTGCTTTGGCACAACAAAATCATGTTCATCTGGTATAATTAAAACAGGACGGTCCTTAATTCTTTTAACTACTTTTACGGTATTGCTTCCAAAAAAATATTCCATGGAATCCGTAGCCCCTTTGGTCCCCATAACAACAATATCAATGGCATTTTGCTTGACTGCTTTAAAAACGGCATCCATGAGTTCCTCTTCAAACAAAAGCGTTTTGAAATCATGGTTAGCATTGGCATCAACAATTTCTGTCTGGGCTTTTAATTCTGCTAATTCTTTTAATGCCTGCTCTTTTTGTTTTTCAACATAATGCGCCGTAATATAAGTTATGGACACCGAATTTGAGATGTAGGTAGAATGCAGGAAATAAAAAGTGCAATATTGGTCTGCGTATAATTTTAAAGCATATACAATAGCGTCCCATGCGTTATCTGAAAAATCGGTTGGCAATAAAATATTTAATCTATTTGTTTTCATGGTTCATGATATGTTTTAGAAGGAATTACCAAAAATGGAATATTTAAATGGAAACCTATTTGATTGATTGTATTCTTGAAAAATAAATTTTCGAAAAACGAATGCTTATTATTTATCATAGCCAACATATTGATTTTAAATTTAATCTGGAATTTATTAACAGCATCTACAATCTCCATATTTTCAAAATCATGGAATAAATAGGCGGTACTTTTAAACATATCTTCCAATATCGCTTTATAGTTCTTTTGGGCTTCCGTTAAATCATAACCTGTTGAAACATATATGGCATGTATTCTTGAATGATGGGTCATCGCAATATCTACCAAAAGATCTATAGATGTTTTTTGATAATCCACTTCAAGATCGGTTGGAAACAGAATCTCCAAGGGTGACTCATATTCAAAATCAGATGGAATGGCCAGTATGGGACACCTTATATTCTTAAAAATCTGCACAGTATTTGAGCCCAATAACACCTCTTTGGCTCCTGTGGCTCCTTTTGTACCCATAACAATAAGATCTATATGGCGTTCGTCAATCAACTCTTTAATACCAAGAACTAAGGTGTCGAATCTCGCAATAATCTCAAACTTATGGTTTGGATTATTTTTGAACTCCTTGGAAATTCTATCCATAAGCCTTTCTAAACCGTGTAAGGCAGACTCCCTTACAGCATCTCCCAAACCAAATTGTGCAGGATATGCCAGTACATACTCTACATGATAAATTACGGGGATATAAGCATTAAACAAATGAAACGTACAGTCATCATCCTTGTAAAGCTTTATGGCATATTTAATGGCATTCCAAGAATTATCTGAAAAATCAGTGGGTAAAAGGATATTCTTCATGGTTGTGATTTTTGATTTTAATGGCGATTTCATAATCAATCATTTTAGTATATTTATGTGAAACGCATCGTGTTTTGCAATGCCAAAAGTGGTATTTTAAGGTCTACACTTACCAAATCTATATTAGAAGGAAACAACATATCCTCTAAAAATGAATGTTGGGTATTGACCATTACCAGCATATCTATGGCATTATCTTTTATATAGTTTTGAATTGCTTCCGTTATTTTTTTACTATGTTCTATGCGAAAATTAACCTTGGTTTTACAGATGGTTTCTCTTATAAATGCCTGGTTATCTTCTTGCCGAAGGGATAATTTATCGCTTTTAGAGAGATACAATACATCAATAACACTATTATAGGTCGCTGCCAATTCACATACCAATTTTAACTCGCGATGTTTATATGGAATGAGATAGTTTGTTTGAAACAACATACGTGTTGGCTGCGTGTTGGTATAATTTGAAGCAATAGCCAAAACAGGACATGTCACGGACATGTCACATATTTTAAAACCTGAAACGTATGACTTCCAAAAATAATGTGCCGTTCATCAGACTTTCCTTTTGTGCCCATAACAATCAAATCAATATTTTTGGCTTCAGCAACCAAATTGGCTTCATCTACCAACGTATTGTAAGCAGAAATGGCATGATAGGCAAACCTAGGATTAGGTTCCATTTTTTTTACAGTCTCGATAAGATTTTCAAGATTTTTTTGCGATTGCTTCTTAACTTTATCCAGAACCTCATCAAAAACCTCTCTAGATGTTAATTCATCGTGATTATAGAATTCGTTTTGATAGGCATGCATAAAGAAAAAATCAACCTTTTGATGTTTAAAAAATGCCAAGGCATATTTGACAGCATTCATTGAATTCTCCGAAAAATCTGTAGGAAGAAGTATGGACAGCATACACGTTCTTTTTTGTATTTCCTATAAATTTAAACCGTTCTGGGAACAAAAACCATGATAAATATCAGACGTGGATTATTGGTAATGATGGTTATCAATCGGCTTAAAATCAAAAACGGAGAAGCCTTAACACCTCTCCGTTTTCTTTGGATATTCAATTTTATCTTTTGATTTTTTCTAACCGTTAACATTCTTCATTACTAAGGAAAATTAACTTTTCAGCCAATAGATACCTTTGAACATCTTTTCTTTATATTCTAGATTTTCATGACAATTAATAACTAAAAAACAGGAAGTCGAAACTTCCTGTTTTCCGAAGAACTTAAGTTTATCGATTAACCGTTAATACAATCAGTATATAACTTTATTAGTATAAAGGGCACCTGATGATGTGGTATAAATAATAACTCTAAATTCTTCATTGAATCCATAAGATCATGCTTTTACAGATTTCATGTTTTTATGAAAAAGAACTTATTTTAATTACAATGCTAATTTACAATACTCTTATAGATTTGAAAATGATATATATCAGTTTTAAAAACTAATAAAGCACAATTCCGTACACCTGGTTCAGGAGAAAGAGTCCTGTTAGGAACAGCAACATATAAATAACCTGCACCAGTTTAACATTTATATAATTCAGCCATATTACCGTTGCCTTAGGTATAATAAAAAGTGCCAAACCGATAAATAGGGATGTCCATCCAATAAGGGTAATTATTAATGTCCATGATGGGTTCCATATATTATGGAATAAAATATTCAATAAGCCAACAATAGTTGCCAAAAGTGATGATAGAATAAGGAATTTTTCATCTTTTAGGTCCTCAAATATTTGTTTGACACGAACGGGATTGAAGGTTAAAATCACAAAAAAAATAATAAGGTACCAACCCCAGAATTTTGCTAAGAAAAGTGACACATCCATAGATATCGTTTTTATGAAGCCCATAGAAAGCTCAATTAATAGTTAAATTTATTAAAGATAAAACCATCGCTTACGTGTTGAAATTGTCATGATTATCAACAACTAAGTTATTCATGCATTACTAAAAAGGGAATATTGGTATGATAACTAATATTTTCAATTTTAGAGTGGAATAAAATTTGTTGGAAATAATTTACATTCTTTCCAACCATAGCAATCATATTAATATCTCGGCTTTGAACAAAACATTCGATGGCATCTTCAACATTTTTATTGGTAAGATTATAAAATCTCACTTCAAAATTATTGAAATAATCCTTGAGCGAATCCTTGTTATCTTGCTGACTCAAGCCCAATTTTTCGGGCTGATTTGTAATGTGCAATACCCTTAAACTTGAATGCTGTGCCTCCATATAGGAGATTAACGCCATAGGTCAAAAAATAATCGGTTGGAAATGCTATTTCTTTCAGGTTAGTAAATGTTGCATTCTCTGGCACTATCAAGATTGTGCACTTTACTTTTTTAATAACATCTGCAGCATTACTTCCTATAATTAATTTCTTTAAACCAGTTGCTCCTTTGGTTCCCATAATAATCATGTCGATTTTCTTTTCACCTACATACTTACGGATAGAATCTATAAAAAAATTATAATCTGTAAGGGTGAAAAAATGGTGGTTCTTATTATCCGGAAATTCTTTGGAAATACGCTTTAAAAGCTTCCTTAACTGCTGTTTGGATGGCTTGGTATAGGTGTTTTCAATAAAATCTTCGGTATCTACATAGAGTGTATCTTTTGTCATCGCATAACTCAATGTATTAACGTGCAACAAATAAAAAGTACATGTTGATTTCTCATAAAATTTAAGCGCATATTTAATAGCATTCCATGAGTTTTTAGAAAAGTCGGTGGGCAATAAAATGGTTTTCATTTGCTTTAAAATTCATTGGTCCATAATTGTTTTTTGTAGGTGTAACAAATATAGAGGGATGAATTACTTCCCGAAATGATATCCATCATGTTTAGTGACGACAGCCCATGGTCAATAAATATCCTGAAGCTTTTGAAGATCCAAAATTTTAATATTTCTTCCTTCAATCTCAATAATACCTTCCTTTTTAAATTGAGACATGGCTCTGATAAATGTTTCAGTTGCAATACCGGCAACACTTGCCAAATCGTAACGCGAAATCTTAATGGGATCGTTTGGCTTTTGGTTCATTTTTTCCGCAAACTTTAAAATGGCAGTAGCGGTTTTCTTGCTTACAGAACTGTAAGCCATTTGCAACAATTGGTCTTTAATATCCATAAGGTCGTTAGCAAACAGTTGAATAAGTTCCAGAGTCACATGATGATTATCGTCGAGAAGGTGTTTTAGTTGGTCTTTTGAAATACCAACCAATTTTGTATTTTTTATAGCTGTTGCCGATTCTTGATAGGGCATGTTTTTAATAAATGATGTATATCCAAACAAATCGTCTTCTTTATACAATGCCGTTGTGAGCTCTTTGCCCTGTTCATCTAATTTATGGCATTTTACTACGCCCTTAAGAATCAAAAAAATATAGTTAGAGTTTTGTCCTTCTTCATAAATCATGTCGCATGCCTCAAATTCAAACAATTCACCATTATCATCGAAGAAATTTTTAAGGTCATTGAGTGTTTTAATTTCATCATCATTGTGTTTAACTTCCTTTGGAACATGATTATTTTCCTTTAAAATAGCGGTCTTTGCCAAACGGCTCTCAATGGCCGTTATAAGATCGTCTTCATTAAAGGGTTTGGTAATATAGTCATCTGCCCCTAGATTCATTCCCAAGCGCACATCTTTTCGTTCTGCTTTTGCAGACAAAAAAATAAACGGTATGGACTTGGTGTTTTCATTTTTGCTAAGCGCTTCCAAAACACCATAACCATCCAATTCTGGCATCATAATATCGCAAACAATAATATCAGGATGTAGCTGCTTCGCTTTTTCTACACCTATTTTACCATTGGGAGCCAAAATAACCTCATAGTGCGAAAGCTCCAATATTTCTGAAGTGTTTCCCCTTAGTGAGGCATCATCCTCTATCAATAATACCTTCTTTGTCATGAGGCTTTATTTGGTATGGTTAAAATAAATGTTGACCCTTTGTTTTCCTGGCTTTTAAAAGTTATTGTACCACCTATATTCTCTATGTGTGATTTCGCTATATTAAGACCTATTCCGGTTCCTTGGGTAATTAATACATTTTGTG
>NCDW01000263.1:3254-4948 GCA_002280395.1 Flavobacteriales bacterium 32-35-8 | reverse complement strand
GAAATAATATATCGATTACTTTCAACTCGTCTAAGTTTAGGATTTCTATATAATTTATCTGAATCATAAAAAGCATAATAATCTTTCAAATAATTTAAGGCATCTGAGTCAGATATTACTATCTTGCTATTTTTTTCTCTTTCTAACTCAAATTTTTCTTTCCAAACTTTATCAAAATTCTCCCTTAGTTTAGATAAAGATTGACTTAGCTCTTCATTACGCTCAATTAGTTTTTTATTATCTGCTACTATTACTAGCAAAGAATCTCTTTCTAATATTACCTCGTCGTACTTCTTTTGTGGCACACCACAGCTACTAAATATTAAACTAAGTAATATTAGAGTACATATAGTTTTCATGTTTTTTGGTTTAAGGGTTAAAATTTTTTTGATTTTATTTTTCCTCGTTTAATTTAAACCTCTATAATCTCAGCAATACCTAACTTATCTACTGCACTAAGAATTTCTATTGCATTTAGCTCTCCTGTAGCTTCAAATAGATATTTAGAAGTAATCTCATTACCAAATTCACTGGATTTACAATTTATCAAGTAAGATTTGTTTAAATACAATCCAGCTTCTTCAGCTTCTTCTCTATGGATTAGCAATGTATTTGGAGCTTTGCCTGCCACAACGTTAATTACAAATAAGTCCAAATCAGGGTCATCATTTAATTTATTATAAAATCTAATTGTACCCACAAATAGAGATTGAAAACTTGGTTTCTCTTTATCCTTTTCAGTTTCAAAGAAATGTTTAAATAAATTATAATAAGCTTCATCTAGTGAACTGTCAATGTCTTCTGAGGAAAAATCAAATTGACTTTGCTCCATTACTTCTTTTAATTTTTCTTTAGAGTTTAGCATATTCATTAGTAAACCTACATTTTCAACCTTTCCTCCTAATTGCTTTTGGTCATCAATAAATTGCTGTATATCCTTAAGCATTTTTGCCTCAAAAAAGGGTATTAAATCCTTAGATGTCATTTTAATCTACTTTTTGAAAAACATAAACTTCACTTTCTATCGAGTTTGGGTCTGTATTGGCATCAATCTTTAGAGTCGTTGCTGTTAACTCTACTATTAAATAGTCTCCAATTGTACCATTATCAACTTGACCATTAAGAGTTACACTTAAGATGTTTTCATTAATAATCTGCCAGTTGCCAGTATTATCAAATTCAAGTTCACAAGTGGTTACTGGATAATAACCTGTTTGGGCAAAATCCCCATTGCTAGAAAATGTGGTTCTTCCTGTTTGTTCACAATCTGTGAAGTTTTCAGTAGTAATCATTCCATCCGAATCAGTAAATATTGCTTTAATAGGCTTCCAAACACCTTCTATTTTAGTATTTGTGTTATTGTTGTCATCTTTAGGACTATTAGAGCTGCACGCTGTTGAGATTAGTATTAATATGACGATTAATAAAGTTGATTTTAAAAATTGATTTTTCATTTTAATTGGTTTTAGGTTAATAGATAGATTTAGTATCTATCAAATATATTAATAATGTAGTATTCTAAGGTTACAATAATTCATCTTTCATATTGGAATTTTACAATATGTTAGAGTTAACCGATGAAAGGCTAGAAGAGTTAAAGGCTCAAATTCCAATAGAAATTGGAAAAAGGGTAAAGTTTTTTAGAAAAGAAAAAGGATTGACCCAAACTCAGTTAGCTCAATTTGTTGGCAAGG
>NCDW01000263.1:0-3181 GCA_002280395.1 Flavobacteriales bacterium 32-35-8 | reverse complement strand
TAGAGTTTTTTAGAAAAGAAAAAGGATTGACCCAAACTCAGTTAGCTCAATTTGTTGGCAAGGACAGACAATACTTATATAAAATTGAAAAAGGGATTGTTACTCCAAATATTGTCACAATATCAATTCTGGCAATTACTTTAGAAGTTTCATTGAGGGAATTTTTCGATGTTGAAATTTAATATTATCAGAATAAAGTAGCCAGTTCTGGGTATTCAACTTTAGATGTTATTGTATCAACATTACTATTGACTTGTGGGTGGAATAAATCTTTTGAAACTGTATAGGCCTCTAATTCATCATCATTAAATTGCATATTAACAAGTTCCCTAACGTCCTTATCAGTTAAACCATCTTTTAACCAATCCTGCTCATGCTCTTGCTTTAATATTACAGGCTGTCTATTCTTTTTATTATGAATTTCAGCAAACATTGGTGAAGCATTCTTAGTAAGTATAGTAAATGTTAAATGGTCTCCGACTAGGGTATATAGACCTGCCAAACCTAATGATAAATCATCTGCTCGGTGGATATAGTATGGATATTTTTTAGACTTATATTCGTGTGGTTCAAAGAAACCAGTAACAGGTACAATACACCTTCTTACAAGGGCTGAATGTTTGTATATAAAATGATTGAATAATTTTTCAGATTGTGCATTTAGTCCACCACCAAAACTAACGGATTCTTTATAGTAACTTTCTAAATTTTCAGGACTGGTTTTTGAAGGGGCTATTCCCCATCTTCCTATTGCTAAAATTGATGGTTCTTCTTGTGGAATGATAAGCATATCTGGATGTGCAAATCCATTTAAGTGATAAGATGGCATATCATAGGCATCCCTAGCATCATCATCATAGAGATCTACCTTAAACCTATTTTCTAGTTCAACTACTTTTTTTGTTTGTGAAGTATGAAAGCACATTACTTTAATTTAAATGTTCTTTAAAATTAATACAAATAATAATATAATCCCAATCCCAACCAAGGTTGCATATTTATTATACTTACAATCTCCATAATTGCCTTTAAACCCTTTAGCCAACCATATTGTAAATCCCCCTAATGCCCTAATACCATAAATACCAGCCATTAATTAAGTATTTACAGTTATTATTTCATTAATATTAGTGGAATATCTTGGAGATAGTTTCTCTTGTTTCATTTTCCATTGACGCCCTAGAGACTGACTACCAAACTTTATTTTATTGTTACCATAAGCTGTATTAAGCCTATCAACAATATTCATTATAGGTTGGTGCTTTGGATTTTCAGCATTGAATAAGGCAAATTGCTTTTGGTTATCAGGTGTAATGCCCATAACTATCACGCCTGCTTTCTTGTAATGATAATTTTCTTTAAATATGGCTTTAAGGCCTATATTGGCATATTTAATCAAATCAAAACTTGAATTGGTTGGATAGTGAGTTTTTATAACAATATTTCTGCCATATTGGGGCAAATCCTTCCTAAAACCGTTGGTATGCAAAAACACCATTAGCATATTGCATTGGCAATTCTGACGTCTCAATTTCTCTGAACATGAAACTGCAAATGTTGAAACACGTTCTTTAACATCTTCAAAATTAGTAAGCATCCCTTCAAAGGAGCGTGTAGTAGCAATCATTTTTTTCTTGGCTACTTTTTCAAAATCCAAAGTAGGTTTTCCTTCCAAATCGTGTTTTAGTCTTAAACCAACAACCGACATATTTTTACGAACCCAATCATCGGAAAGCTGAGTGAATTGCAAAGCATTATTAATGTTTATAGCCCTAAGTCTTTTAGCGTGTTTTCTGCCAATGCCCCAAACATCTTCAATAGTCAACCATTTCAGTGCTTTAATTCTTTTTTCTTCAGAATCAATCACATAAACACTACTTGTTTTTTCTGGGTATTTCTTTGCTATTTTATTAGCCACTTTTGCAAGTGCTTTTGTGGGTGCAAACCCTATACTTATTGGAATACCCGTGCCTTTGGTAACACGGTTTCTTATTAGATTACCTATGTCCTGTAAATTGAAGTATTCAAAACCATTAAATTTTAAAAAGGCTTCATCAATGCTATAAATTTCAATTTCTGGTGTGAATTCAGAAAGTAAGTTCATTACCCTATTACTCATATCACCATACAACGCATAGTTAGAAGAATAGACATTTATGTTGTTATCTTCAAAGGTTTTCTTAAACTCAAAAGCAGGTGCGCCCATTGGAATACCTAAAGCCTTTGCTTCATTTGAACGTGCAATAACACAGCCATCATTATTAGACAACACCACTACAGGTTTACCGTTTAATGATGGATTAAAAACACGCTCACAGGAAGCGTAAAAGTTATTGCAATCTACCAGTGCGAACATTAGAAGTACTTTATGACATTAATCACAATGCCCCAAATTAAAAACTCATTATCCTTAGTAACCTTTATAGGCTGATAATCTTTATTTTCAGCAATAAGCCAAATAATATCCTTTTCTATTTTAATCCTCTTAACCGTAAATTCTCCATCTATAAAACAGATGGCTATTTTATTGTTTTTTGGTTCTAAACTCTTATCAATAATTAATAAATCCCCATCATGAATCCCGGCATCAATCATAGAATTACCTTTTACTTTACCGTAAAAAGTTGTACTAGGGTTTTTAATTAAATGCTTATTTAAATCTATATTGATATCCAGAAAATCATCAGCAGGAGAAGGAAAACCTGCGCTAATACCATTCACTACAAATGGAAGTTCCAATGAAGTAGAATAGTCTGGTGTAAAGAATTGAATGTTTTTTGTGGTGTAAAGATTTATTAATTTCATGGTTTCACAAAGTTATTAAATAAAGAGACTAGAATATGAAAAACTTAAAATTAGAAGATTTACCAAATGCAATGGAATTAACCATTGAGAAACTATCTATGTTAGAACAACAACTTATTGACTTAAAACACCATTTCCAGCCCAAAGAACCTGTTGAACTAATGACCAGGAATGAAGTTGCTGATTATTTAAAAATAAATCCTACTACTTTATGGAGTTGGACCAATAAAGGTAAATTAACGGCTTATGGAATTGGAAACAGGGTTTATTATAAGAGGAGTGAAATTGAAAAGAGCTTAGTTAAGTTTAATAAATAAAATTTCTAAGGCTTAATTTAATGTCAGTTATTTCCTTATATTTGGATTTGTTTAATTAG
>NCDW01000020.1 GCA_002280395.1 Flavobacteriales bacterium 32-35-8 | reverse complement strand
AAATGGTTGCAAAAAGTAAAAGCTGAAACAGGCATGAAAACAGCGACCGAAGTTGCGAATGCTGCCCATGTAAAATTAGCCTTGGAACATGATGTCGATTTATTATGGATTGGTGCACGTTCTACGGTGAGCCCTTTTATTGTTCAAGAAATTGCTGATGCTTTACAAGGAACTGATAAAATCATATTGGTAAAAAACCCTGTAAATCCAGATTTGCCTTTATGGTTAGGCGCTATTGAGCGTTTGGCAACGGCGGATATTAAAAAATTAGGCGTTATCCATAGAGGATTTTCAACTTACGAAAAAACAAAATATAGAAATAATCCAGAATGGCAATTAGCCATTGAGTTGCAAACCAAGTTTCCAGATTTACCAATCATTAATGATCCATCGCACATTACTGGAAAGCGTGATATGATTTTTGATGTGTCGCAAACGGCATTGGATTTGAATTTTGACGGACTCATGATTGAAACCCATTTTGATCCAGATAATGCTTGGAGTGATGCGTCTCAGCAAGTAACACCAAAAGTATTGATTCAAATTATGAAAGATTTGAAAATAAAAAAAGAGAGCGATCCAGAAGCGGATTACAATAAGCAACTTGATAATTTAAGAGCTCAGATTGATATTGTTGATAATCAAATTATAGATTTATTGGGCAAGCGTATGAAAGCTGCCGATAATATTGGAGCCCTTAAAAAACAAAAAAACGTGGCTGTTTTACAATCTAAACGTTGGAATGAAATATTAGGTAAAATGGTTCTTGAAGGAGAATCTAAAGGATTAAGCGAAGAATTTGTTTTAAAAATGTTTAAGGCTATTCATCAAGAATCCATCAATCATCAAGAGAAGATTATAAATGGTTAAAAAATAGCCTCGCGATTGCGGGGCTTTTTTTATTCTCTCTAATTTATGATTTCATCCCACAGCATATTATATCTAAATGTTGTTAATTTGCATTATTATTTAATCTTTAATGACAGGACTTGTTTATAAATCTACTGGAAGTTGGTATACCATTAAAACCGATTTAGGCGACACGTACGAGTGCCGTATTAAAGGTAAATTCCGCATAAAAGGCATTAAAAGCACCAATCCCATTGCAGTTGGCGACGTTGTGGATTTCGAATTGGAAACCGATAATAATCAAGTTTCTGGAATTATCAATAATATCCACGATAGGAAGAATTACATTATTCGGAAATCTGTCAATTTATCAAAGCAAACACATATTATTGCAGCTAATATTGATCAGGTTTTTTTGTTGATTACCATAAACAATCCACCTACTTTAACCAGTTTTATCGACCGATTTTTAGTCACTGCCAATGCTTATCAAATAAAAACGATTCTACTTTTCAATAAAATTGATACTTACGATGAGGAGACCTTAAATGAAGTAAAATTTCTGGCTCATGTGTACAGGAAAATTGGGTATGAATGTATTGGTGTTTCCGCAAAAACTGGTAAAAATGTTGATAAGGTTAAAGCCATTATGCAAGGTAAAGTCAATATGTTTTCCGGTCATTCGGGCGTGGGAAAATCGACACTTGTAAATACTATTGAACCAACTTTGGATATTAAAACCAAGGAAATTTCAACCTTGCACATGCAAGGGCAACATACTACCACTTTTGCAGAAATGTTTGATTTAAGTTTTAATGCCAAGATTATTGATACGCCAGGCATTAAAGGTTTCGGCGTGGTAGATATGGATAAAGAAGAAGTAGGTGATTATTTTCCTGAATTCTTTGCCCTTAAACAAAATTGTAAATTCCATAATTGCTTGCATGTGCAAGAGCCTAAATGTGCCGTGAAAGCGGCTTTGGAAGCCGATGAGATTGCATATTCACGCTATCGTAGTTACCTTCAAATTCTTGAAGGTGATGATGAACATTATAGAACGGAAGATTGGGAACGGGAATGATCAGTTTACAATTTCAGCTAACAGACTTATAAATTAAACAAAAAACAAGTCCCCTTTGGGGATTTAGGGGCTTATGAAGGTAGTCATTCAAAGAGTATCAAAAGCAAGTGTCACTATTGAAAGCAGCATAGTAGCTTCAATAGGAAATGGACTTTTAATACTTTTGGGAATTGTTGATGAAGACACTCAAGAAGATATTAATTGGCTTTCTAATAAAATTACCAATCTTCGCATTTTTGGTGATGAAAACGGTGTGATGAATAAGTCCGTTTTAGAAATACAAGGCGATATTATTGTGGTAAGCCAGTTTACATTACATGCTTTAACCAAAAAAGGCAATCGCCCAAGTTATATAAAAGCAGCTAAGCCAGATATTGCCATTCCGCTATATGAAACCTTTGTAAAGCAATTGGAATTAGATTTAAATAAAAAAGTTCAGACAGGAGAATTTGGTGCCGATATGAAAGTTGAGCTCGTTAATGATGGACCGGTTACTATTATAATTGATTCAAAAAATAGAGAGTAATCTAAGCTCTAATTCATTAAATATATAGTCATTCTCTTATTTTATTCTTTGTGTGTAAGATTTCGACTTATAATCTAAAAGCTAAGCATTACAACGAATTATGATTTTTCTCATGTAATTGTAAGCTTAAAAATAATATATTTAATGCTTTAATCATATTTTTCACAATAAATGACTGTAAAAAGCATCGCAATTATTTTTATTTTATTCCCAACAACATATCTTTTTTCACAAGAAAATTTATATTCTTCCGTTTCAATCCCTGAAAATCTTAAACAAAATGCTAATGCTGTTGTTAGGCATCATGAAATAAATGTTTCGGTAAATTCCATAAATAATATGGATGTTTCTGAAAAGCGAATCATTACTGTTTTAAACAAAGAAGGTAATGGCAATATTGATGCTTATGTGCATTATGATAATAATGTAAAGATTAAAGAATTAGAAGTTAGGGTTTTCAATCAGTTGGGTAATGAAATAAAAAAAATTAAGAAGAGCGATTTTAAAGATGTCAGTGCCGTTGATGGAGGTACCTTGTATTCTGATTCAAGAGTTAAATATTTAGAATATACACCTATTTCGTATCCATATACCATGGAGTTTATTTATTCAACAAACACAAGCAATACGGCTTTTATAGAGCCATTCATGCCAATTAATAGCTATTTTTTAAGTGTTCAGAATAGTTCTTATACTATTAACTTTTTGGGCGATACTGCTATAAGAACTAAGGAAATTAATTTAGAGGGTATTGATGTTGCTAAAGAAGAGCTTTCCAATAAAATTAGTTATAGTGTAAAAAACTTAGAAGCCATGAAGCCAGAAGATTTTAGTCCTGCCTTGGTAGATATGTCACCAAAAGTGCTATTCGCTTCAAAAAAATTCACATTAGAAGGGGTGTCGGCCCAGGTTGAAAATTGGAATGATTTTGGAAAATGGATTTATAAGGATTTATTGCAAAACACACACGATTTATCTCCCCAAACGGTGTCTTTCATTCAAGATTTGGTTAAAGATGAGAAGAATGATATTGATAAAGCGAAAAAAATATATCAATATGTGCAAGATAAATCCAGATATATTAGCGTGCAAGTAGGTATAGGTGGGTGGAAACCTTTTAATGCCTCCGAAGTTGATAGACTCAGTTATGGAGATTGTAAAGCTTTAACAAATTATACCATGTGTTTGCTTAAAGTAGCTAATATAGAGTCAAACTATACTGTTTTATATGCAGGTGAAAATCAAAGAAACATAGATTATGATTTTGCTTCCATGCAGGGTAATCATGCCATTTTATCCATTCCAACAGAAAACGATACGCTTTGGTTAGAATGTACCAGTCAAAAATCACCTTTTGGTTTCATTGGAGATTTTACCGATGATAGAGATGTGTTGGTTGTAACGCCAGAAGGCGGTAAAATACAACGCACCAAAAAATATACTACTGAAGAAAATACCCAGCATTTAAAAGGGCATTATTCGGTGTCTAATACCGGTGATATTGATGCAAAGGTGAATGTGAACTCTAAAGGGATACAGTATGATGATAAATATATGTATGAAACACAAACCCAAAGGGATTTAGATACTTACTATAAAAAAAGATGGAATTATGTAAATGGCATAACCATTAATAATATGCAAATTACCAATAATAAAGACGATATAGCATTTATTGAAGATATTCATTTTATAGCTACTAATTATTCTAACAAAGCAGGAAATAGAATGTTGGTTACTTTAAATGCGTTAAATAGACAGACACAAATTCCCGACCGATATAGGGATAGAAAATTTCCGCTTAAAATTAAAAGAGGCTTTAAAGATGTAGATGAGGTTGAAATTACATTGCCAGCAGAATACAATATTGAGGCTATTCCAAATAATATTTCTATAGAAAATAAATTTGGAAGTTATCATGTAAACATAGAGAAAAAAGATGAGCAAACGCTTATTTACAAACGACAGTTTATTGTAAATGATGGAGAGTTTCCAAAAGAAGATTACGAAGCCTTTAGGGAATTTAACATAGAAGTATCAAAACAAGACAACGCCAAAGTAGTACTAATCAAAAACCAACCATAAATATCCATATATGAAAACCACCACACTATTGCTAATTTTATGTTTTTCCATAACGACATTAGCTCAAAATTATGATTTTGGAAAAGTTTCAAAAGAAGAATTAGAGGAAAAACTAAATTCGTTAGATACTGCCGCAAACGCCACCTATTTGTATAAAAACCGAAGAACGTACATCAAGTATGAACAAAATGCTGGGTTTCAACTTATAACCGATATTCATGAACGTATAAAAATATACAATCAAGAGGGATTTGATTATACAACCAAGCAAGTAGAACTTTATAAAAGTGGAAGTGATGAGGAAAAAGTTTCTAGTCTAAAAGCCATTACCTATAATTTGGTTGATGGAAAAATAGAAGAAACTAAACTGGAAAAAGATGGTATTTTTAAAACAGAGGTTTCTAAATATTACAATGAAACCAAGTTTACAATGCCAAATATTAAGGAAGGTAGTGTAATTGAATACAAATATACCATCGTGTCTCCTTTTTACTGGAATGTGGATGATTTTGTGTTCCAACATGCTGTTCCGGTAAAAAAACTTGAAGCAACCTTTGAAACGCCAGAATACTTTAATTTCAAATTAAATACAAAGGGGTATTTAGTTGTAAAACCAACAGTAGAGAACAAAAATGATAAAATTACCTTTATAAATAAGGAAAGAGAAGGTGGGGGATGGAACGCAGTTAGTACTAGCTATAGTTCGTCTAACTTAGATTTTATTAAAACAATAACGTCTTATAATCTTTCTGACATCCCTGCATTAAAAGATGAGCCTTATGTAAACAATATGGGTAATTACCGTTCGGCAATCCAGTACGAATTATCATATACAAAATTCCCTAATTCACCTATAAAATATTATTCAACTTCATGGGAAGACGTGGTTAAAACCATATACGAAAGTTCTAGTTTTGGTGATGAATTAAATAAAACCGGTTATTTTGAGGATGATATTAATGCATTAATATCAAGTATTTCAGACCCAATGGCAAGAGCAGCATCCATTTTTAATTTTGTAAAAACCAAAGTGAAGTGGAATGGATATAATGGCATATCATGTAGAGACGGGGTTAGAAAGGCTTATAAAGACCAAACAGGTAACGTCGCCGAAATAAATCTTATGTTAACAGCCATGTTGCGTCATGCAGGTTTAAATGCCAACCCAGTTTTGGTTAGTACACGACAAAATGGAATTCCATTATTCCCAACAATAGATGGCTATAATTATGTTATATCAGGTATAGAAACAGAACAAGGGGTCGTGCTATTAGATGCTAGTAACAAGTTTACTATGCCAAACATTTTACCAAGTAAAGCCTTAAATTGGGAAGGGCGAATCATTAGAAAGGATAAAAGTTCGTCAACAATTAGTCTATATCCAAGTGAACAGTCTAGAAATACGATAACAATGTTGGCTAATTTAGATGAACACGGAAATATAGAAGGGAATTATAGGTCTATAAAAACCAATCATGATGCCATGTCCTATCGGGAAAAATATTTAGAAACAGATAAGACCCAATTTTTAGAAAATCTTGAAAACAAATATAAAGGCATGGAAATTTCAGATTATGAAGTTAAAAACGATTATGATTTATCGGAGCCTATCACAGAAACATATAAATTTTCGTTAGAAAGTCAGGCAGATGTTATTGGAGATAAGCTCTACTTTTCGCCTTTGTTCTTTTTAAAAACAAATGAAAATCCTTTTAAATTAGAAAAAAGAGAGTTTCCTGTAGATTTTGGATATCCCTCAGAAACTGCATATAGAATGATAATAAATGTGCCTGAAGGCTATAAAGTTGAAAGTATGCCGCAACCCGCAGTGGTAATGATGCCAGATAATTTGGCAGAATTTAAATATAATGTTTCTGGAAATGAAAAAAGTATTCAAGTAATAGTTTCAACGAAAATGAATGCGCCTATTATTTCGCCTATGTATTATGATAGTTTAAAAGAATATTTTAATAAATTTATTGAAAAAGAAGCAGAACAAATCATTCTTACTAAAATATAATGGATATTAAAAACGCACAAATCATAGTCGATAATTGGATAAAGGCTCACGGTGTTCGTTATTTCAACGAGCTAACTAATATGGCGCAACTTACCGAAGAAGTGGGCGAGGTAGCACGAATTATTGCCCGCCGTTATGGTGAACAAAGTGAAAAAGAAAGTGATAAGAATAAAGATTTGGGCGAAGAATTAGCCGATGTTTTATTTGTTGTATTATGCTTGGCAAACCAAACGGGTGTGGATTTACAAGAAGCTTTTGATAAGCGCATGGATAAGAAAGGAAAACGCGACCACGATAGGCATCATAATAATGAAAAATTAAAATAATTTATAAGTATCTTTGAACGCTTCTTTTTTGGAAGCGTTTTTTAATACATTATAATGGATATTACACTTCACAAATCACAAATAGAAAATAAAAATCATAACATTATTATAACGGGCTCTAAAAGTGAATCTAATAGGTTGCTGTTATTAAAAGCGTTGTACCCAGAATTTACATTGGAAAACATTTCAAATTCTGATGATAGTAATTTAATGACCCAAGCATTAATTTCAGATTCTGATATTATTGATATTCATCATGCTGGTACAGCCATGCGCTTTTTAACTGCTTTTTTGTCTATGCAAGAAGGAAAAGAGGTTATTATTACGGGCTCTCAACGTATGAAGGAACGTCCGATTAAAATTTTAGTTGATGCATTAAATGAACTTGGTGCAGACATTAGTTATACAGAAAATGAAGGCTTTCCACCATTAAAAATTAAAGGCAAAAAGCTAATAAAGAATAAAGTATCGCTTCAAGCAAATGTAAGTAGCCAATACATTTCTGCATTATTATTAATTGCATCCCGACTTGAAAACGGATTGGAATTAACCCTAGAAGGCGACATTACATCCATTCCATACATAAAAATGACATTGGCGCTTTTGGATGAAATCGGAGTTGAAACGTCATTTATTGGTAATACAATCCGTGTAAAACCATCAACCATCAACCATCAACCCAAAACCTTAACAGTAGAATCCGATTGGTCTTCGGCGTCTTATTACTTTAGCATTGTTGCTTTATGCGACGTTGGTACAGAAATCACATTGTCTTCGTATAAAGAAAACTCATTGCAAGGCGATTCTGTGCTGGTTGATATTTATAAACACTTTGGAGTAACATCAACTTTTAAGAATAATACAGTTACGTTAAAAAAAGAATCCGTAAACCTTGAACCTTTAACGTTGAACCTTCAAAATGCTCCAGATATTGCTCAAACCATTGCGGTGACATGTTTCGGATTGGGAATGGCATGCGATTTAACAGGGCTTCATACCTTAAAGATAAAAGAAACGGATAGATTAGTAGCTTTAAAAACTGAAATAGAAAAGCTTGGTGGAAATGTTAAGATTACGGATGCATCTTTACATTTGTCATCTTCAAATAAAATAAATAAAAATATCCCCATCGCCACGTATCACGATCATAGAATGGCTATGGCATTTGCGCCCTTGGCATTAAAAACAGATTTGATAATTGAAGATGCTAACGTGGTTTCAAAATCCTATCCAACCTTTTGGGAAGACCTAGAATCCATTGGTTTTAAAATAACAAAATAATAATCACTCATTTACTTGACAAGGCCTATTTCACAATTGTATATTTGCAACCTTGTAAAAATTATACATATATGAAATCGCTATGATTTGGAAATCCAAACACCAATGAAAATAAAGCGATACCATATGACCATTAAAAACAATAAATAGTAAATATGAAATTATCAAACTTCGGGTTTAATTTACCAGACGAATTATTGGCAGAATATCCAGCAGAGAACAGAGATGAATCTCGCTTAATGGTTTTAAACAGAAAAACGCAAACTATAGAGCATAGACTGTTTAAAGATATCATGGATTATTTTGATGAAGGCGATGTCATGATTATAAACAACACCAAGGTATTTCCGGCAAGATTGTATGGAAATAAAGAAAAAACAGGAGCGAGAATTGAAGTGTTTTTGTTAAGGGAATTAAATGAAGAGCAACGCCTTTGGGATGTTTTGGTTGACCCAGCTAGAAAAATAAGAATTGGGAATAAATTATATTTTGGAGATGATGATACACTTGTTGCTGAAGTTATAGATAATACAACGTCTCGTGGACGTACTTTACGTTTTTTATATGATGGTTCTTATAGGGAATTCAGACATAAATTGACTGAATTGGGCGAAACGCCGCTTCCTAAATACATAAAAAGAGAAGTGCAACCAGAAGATGAAGAGCGTTACCAAACTATTTTCGCAAAAAAAGAAGGTGCTGTTGCAGCGCCAACGGCTGGACTTCATTTTTCAAAACATCTTTTAAAACGATTGGAAATTAAAGGCGTTAATTTTGCTGAAGTTACTTTGCACGTTGGTTTAGGAACTTTTAACCCAGTTGAGGTAGAAGATTTATCTAAACACAAAATGGATAGCGAAGAATTAATCATCGATTCTAAAGCAGTTGAAATCGTTAATAAAGGTATCAAAAACAAAAAACGTATTTGTGCAGTTGGTACAACAGCAATGCGTGCTATAGAAAGTTCGGTATCTTCAAATGGCATGTTAAATGAAATGGAAGGTTGGACTAACAAGTTCATTTTCCCTCCTTACGATTTTAGTATTGCGAATTGCATGATTACAAACTTCCATACACCAAAATCGACATTATTAATGATGGCTTCCGCATTTGGGGGCGTAGATTTCGTTAAAAAAGCATACCAAGAAGCTATTAAGGAAAAGTACAAATTCTACAGCTACGGTGATGCCATGTTAATCATATAAATTTAAAAGCCTTGTTTAACAAGGCTTTTTTTTGCATTCATTTATTTTTAAAACAGTAGTTTGCAAATAAGAGTTTCCCTCCCCAGAAGGGATTAAGGGATGCTTTTTTCACTATTTTTGCATCACTTATGACAGTAACTAAAAAAGACATTCGGGCATTATCAAAAGAAGATCTTCGGGATTTTTTTGAAAAACAAGGTGATAAAGCATTTAGGGGCAATCAGGTTTACGAATGGCTTTGGCAAAAAGCCGCACATTCTTTTGATGGCATGACCAATCTTTCTAAAGAAACTAGGGATTTATTGGAACAGCACTTTGTTATCAACCACATTCAGGTTGATACCATGCAACGTAGTAAAGATGGTACCGTAAAAAATGCCGTAAAATTGCACGATGGGTTGATTGTAGAATCTGTTTTAATTCCAACAGCTACCCGAACAACAGCTTGTGTATCTAGTCAGGTGGGTTGTAGTTTAGACTGTAAATTTTGCGCTACCGCTAGGTTAAAACGCATGCGTAATCTAAATCCGGACGAGATTTACGATCAAGTAGTTGCCATAGACCAGGAAAGCAGATTATATTTTAACAGGCCTCTTAGCAACATTGTTTTTATGGGTATGGGTGAACCACTCATGAACTATAATAATGTGATTAAAGCCATTGATAAAATCACTTCTCCAGAAGGTTTAGGGATGTCTCCAAAACGCATTACGGTTTCAACTTCTGGTGTGCCTAAAATGATTAAAAAAATGGCTGATGATGACGTTAAGTTTAATTTAGCCGTGTCTTTACATTCGGCTATTGATGAGGTAAGAACATCCATTATGCCATTCAATGAAACTTTTCCGTTAGCAGATTTAAAAGAAGCTTTAGAGTATTGGTACATGAAAACCAATCGGAAAATTAGTTACGAATATGTGGTTTGGAAAGGCATTAATGACAGTCAAAAAGATATTGATGCTTTTGTGAAATTCTGTAAATATGTGCCTTGTAAAGTCAATATCATAGAATACAATCCTATTGATGATGGTGATTTCCAACAGGCAAGCAGTGAAGCTTTAGACAATTATATTTTCCATTTAGAAAAGCATAGAATTGTAGTGAATGTGCGCCGAAGCAGGGGAAAAGATATTGATGCCGCGTGCGGACAATTAGCCAATAAATCATAAAAACACATATTTTGTCATTCCTGCGCAGGCAGGAATCCATGCATCAAATAATAACAAACTTTTTAATTTAATTCATTTGAAATCGGCATGATTTGGAAACGCAAACACCAACGAAAATAAAGCGATACCATATGACCTATAAAAAAACAATAGATTTTACATTTGAAATAGTATATTTAAACTTTCAATGAAAATAGTAGAGCAAATAAAACAACCAATCGGCTATGAGATGGATCTTTTCGAGCAAAAGTTCCTGTTATCTATGTCTAGTAAAGTGGCGTTGCTCAACAGGATTACGACGTATATTGTCAATAGAAAGGGCAAACAAATGCGACCCATGTTTGTGTTTTTGGTTGCCAAAATGGTATCAAACGGTGAAGTTAGCGAACGAACCTATAGAGGTGCTTCGGTTATTGAATTGATACATACCGCTACTTTGGTACATGATGATGTGGTGGATGATAGTAACCGGAGACGCGGTTTTTTTTCAGTCAATGCCCTTTGGAAAAATAAAATTGCTGTATTAATTGGTGACTATTTATTATCAAAAGGCTTATTGCTTTCTATTGATAATAATGATTTCGATTTACTTAAAATCATCTCCATCGCCGTTCGAGAAATGAGTGAGGGCGAATTACTTCAAATTGAAAAAGCTAGGAAATTAGATATTACCGAAGACATTTATTATGAAATCATTCGTCAAAAGACAGCAACCCTTATTGCTGCTTGCTGTAGTTTAGGTGCGGCTTCGGTAAAGCCAGAGTCAGACCATGTGGAAAGCATGCGTAAGTTTGGTGAATTGATTGGCATGGCATTTCAAGTTAAAGACGATTTGTTTGATTATGGTGATACACAAATTGGTAAACCAACGGGTATCGATATTAAAGAGCAAAAAATGACTTTGCCGTTGATTTATGTGCTTAATCAAGCTTCTCAAAAAGATAAGAACTGGTTGATTAATTCCATAAAAAATCACAATAAAGATAGCAAGCGTGTTAAAGAAGTGATTGCTTTTGTGAAAGATAATGGTGGATTAGATTATGCTATTAATAAAATGAATTTATTTCAGGAAGAAGCTTTAAAACTCCTTGATATCTATCCAGAATCCGATTATAAAAAATCGCTGGAACTCATGGTAAATTATGTGATTGATAGAAAAAAATAAGTAGTTTATTTTAAACGTTCCAAGACGCCTTTTCGTTTTACCACATTTTTATAATCCCATTGAATGTCTTGTGCTTTTTGAATCCAGCGCTCTAAATCCATGCTATTTATTTGTTCTAAAGAAGTGTAAAGAATAGAAGCATCTTTAAATTTTCCGGAGCCTTGTTTTAAGTCATCTTCATCAAAACTAGCACCACTCCAAAACATCAACCGAATACCATTTTTTAATTTGCTATAACCTACAATAGGGTTTCCATCTAAAAACCAAACGGGATGCCTGTGCCAAATTTTACTTTCCACATCTGGTAATTGTCTGTAAATAGAAACGGCTAAATAATCACATATTTGGCGTTCTTCAAATTCCAGTTGGTCATTATATTTAGCAATATCTTGATTCATATTATTTTTGATTATTTTCATTTACTCGGAAAACAACAATATCTGCTATCAAGTCAATGGGTAGTTCTTCATTTAAAGGAAATTGAACAGAGCCTTTCCCTTGTTTATATTTAGAAAGTTGTGATTCGAATTGTTTATGACCAGTAGGGGTGGCATAAAAACCAATATGCTTGGCAAATCCGCCAAAGTAAACAAGCGGTTTTTTGTTCAATTTATAAGCGGGCATGCCATACGATATGCTTTCTATGGCGTTTGGTGCATTTTTTAAAATAGTGTCACGAACCAACTTTAATTTATTCTGAACGTCTTTAGGAAATCCAGCGATATAGTCTTCAACAGTATTAATCTCTGTTTTCATGATTCATTCTTTATTTGAAAAATATGCCATCTAAAGTAATGAAATTCCACAAAAAGAGTGAAAACTTTTTATTGTTGTTGCTGTTGTTGTTGGTGCTGAATGATTTCTAAATTTTGCAAATAACTGTTAGTAGTAGATGTTGGTACAAAATCTTTTGTAGAAGTATAATCTAAATGACTGTTTTTAGTGGTACCAACTTCAACTTTAACTAGTAATTCTGATTCTACATTGCCTTTAAAAACACCTTTAACAGGAGCGCAATCGTCATAATTTCTTCCAACGGCCAAACGTACATGGTTTTCGTTGGCAATGGCATTATTTGTTGGGTCAACACCAAACCAACCGTAAAAGGGGATGTAAGCTTCTATCCATGCATGCGTGGCGCCTTCACCTCGTGTTATGGTTTCATTCGGACAAATATAACCGCTGACATAACGTGCCGGAATTCCAGTCATTCTAACTAATTGCAATAATACATTGGTGAAATCTTGGCAAACCCCAGCTTTTAAATCCCAAACTTCTTCTGGGGTTGAACTTACAGTCGTTATTCCTTGTATATATTTGAAATTTTTATAGACATATTCGCAAAGTTGCAACACCGCCCTATAGGGCGAATGGATTTTGGTATCAATGGTATTAATGATGTTCAAAACCTCCTCATTGTAGCCAAAAGCTTTGTTGTATAGAATAAAATCCATATAATCTATCTGCTTTTGAATGGATTTTATTTCAGCCCATTGTTCGTCAATCGCCACGCTATCATCTGGAAAAATTTTATTAAATGTAACAACTTCAACTTCAGATATAATAGATAACTCATCATGAGGTTCGGTAATCATAAAAGTGCCGAATGCGTTATTGTAAAAATCCGTAAATACTTGAATATAAGCGTTATTGGTGACGGCAATGGTGTGCGATAGTACTTTTTGATACTCATCATTTATAGGGTGCAACCTGATTAAATTAGCAGCATCAATCACTTTATTGCTATAGGTGTATTTTGTAAGATGTTTTATGTAGAATTTTGCCATGATTTTTTGAATCAATTATTTTGTGAAAAGTACACCGCATTGATAGTTAATGATATGTTGCGAATATCGGTTTTAATATCATTGATAAAGTTTTGTAAACCTTGTTTGTTGATATTTTCAATAGTGGTGTATTTAATGGTACTCTCTAATTTTCCTAATAAAAATTCAATATTGTTTTTTTCAAGTTCACCGCTTTCAATAAGTTGGTTTATGTGCCGGTTTAATTTATTTACGCAATAATAGACCGAACGCGGGAATAATTTATCTTGAAACACCATTCTAATAACATGATCCTCGTTAAAAGTGGATTTATGTGTCTTTAAATATAACTGATAACCACCAATAGATAACAATAAATTCTTCCAGTAAAAACTTTGTTCTAAATTATCGGATGTTTTGCCAATTTCTACAAGCTTTATGGCGGTAAAATCTGAAATTTGGATAACACGCTCTAAAAATTTCCCAACATTCATAAAATAGTAAGAGGCGCCTCGTTCTTGAGTAATATCTGCAGTTCCATTGTATATTAAATGATAATTTCTGAGATCTTCCAAAAACTGTATAGGGTCTTCTTCCCGAAGTTTTTTAGGCAAATCCTTATTGGTAAGATATAAATAATAATTATTGATGCAAAGCCATAATTCCCTAGAAATATGTTCTTGTACACTTCTCGCATTTTCCCTTGCTTTGGTGACTATGTTTATAATAGAGTTTGAGTTTTCGTAACTAAACACCATAAATTCAATGCATTCTATGGCATCTTCGGTATAAAACTCATTATCTGAGGTTGTGAAATTTTTAATGATTGGTGTCCATGAAAAAAGTTCAGGGGAATCTTGATTGGCATAAAAATTCACTTTAAGTAAATTTAAAATACCGCTTCCACGTTCCATATACCTATCCAACCAAATGAGATTATTTGCTACTCTACTTAACATACTTATGTGTTTCTGATTTTTATTGTATTACCCATGTGTCTTTGCTGCCACCACCTTGTGAACTATTCACTACCAATGAACCTTTTTTTAAGGCGACCCTGGTGAGACCGCCGGGACAAATATCAATACCATCGCGACCAGAAAGAGCAAAAGGTCTTAAATCGATGCAACGAGGTGATAATTGACCGTTTATATAGCAGGGTGCTGTAGATAATCTTAAAATGGGTTGCGCTATGAAATTTTCGGGTTTTTTCTTGACATTAGCGATGTAGTCTTTTATTTCTTCATCCGTAGCTTCATGCCCCATGAGCATACCATAGCCGCCACTACCATCGGTTTTTTTAATAACCATTTCCCTGATGTTTTTAATAACATATTCCAGTTCTTCTGGCCTTCCTAATTGGTAAGTTTGAATATTTTTTAAAATAGGCTCTTCACCTAAGTAATATTGTATCATATCTGGCACGTAAATGTAGATAGCTTTATCGTCTGCTATCCCAGTTCCCGGGGCGTTTACAATATTTACGTTTCCTTTTCTATAAACATCCATAATGCCCGCAACTCCTAAAACACTTTTCGCATTAAACTCTAAAGGATCTAAGAAATCATCATCCACACGTCTGTAAATAACATCCACTTGTTTTAAACCATTCGTGGTTTTCATATAAACAAAATGATTTTTAACCACCAAATCACTGCCTTCAACCAATTCAATACCCATAAGTCTGGCCAGTGTAGTGTGTTCATAATAAGCGGAATTGTAAATACCAGGGGTTAAAAGAACAATATTCGGATTTAAATTATTGGAAAGCTCTTTTAATTTCTTGTAAAGCATGTTTGGATAATTTGACACCGAACGAACGCCACTCTTTGGCAAAATACCAGGGAACAAACGTTTTGATATTTCTCGGTTTTCTAGCATATAACTCACTCCAGAAGGCGTGCGTAAATTGTCTTCGAGTACATAAAATTCGCCATCGTTATTGCGTATTAAATCCACTCCAGAGATATGTACATAAACATCATAAGGAACTTTTACGCCTTTCATTTCCCGTAAAAAATTAGGGCAAGAATAAATTAATTCGCCAGGAATAATACCATCTTTAATAATGAATTGTTCATTATAAATATCCTTGATGAACAGGTTCAAGGCTTTAAGGCGCTGTTTGATGCCTCGTTCTATTTTTTCCCATTCGGCAGCGGTTATAATTCTTGGAACAATATCAAAAGGGAATATTTTTTCAATGCCTTCATTATCGCTGTACACCGTGAAAGTGACCCCTTGACTCATGAATAATTGCTTAGAAAGTTCTTCTTTTTTTGTTAGTTTTTCAGGAGATGTATTTTTTAAATATTC
>NCDW01000262.1:4020-5854 GCA_002280395.1 Flavobacteriales bacterium 32-35-8 | reverse complement strand
TGCTTTGGCACCATCTAAATCCACTAAATGCAAATATTCTATCCCGGCAGCTTCAAACATTTTAGCGACTTCCAAAGGATTTTCATTATAAATCTTTTTGGTATCGTAATCACCTTTGGTTAATCTCACGCATTTCCCGTCTATAATATCTATGGCTGGTATGATTCTCATTTTCTAAGCTTTTAGCTTTTAGCTATTGGCTATTAGCAAAAGGCTAACGGCTAATAGCTAAAAGCCTATTTATAATTTTAAAAAATTGTTTAATATCTTTTCTCCTGCTATGCTACTTTTTTCTGGGTGAAATTGTACACCATAAAAATTATCATGTTGCAGCGCGGAAGCATAGTTGATACCATAATCTGTTTTAGCGATGGTTTGGGCACAATGTTCCGCATAATAACTGTGAACCAAATACATATACTCACCCTCTTTGACGCCTGTAAATAAATCTGATTTCAAATCTTTAATCACATTCCAACCCATTTGAGGGACTTTTACATCATTTGAAAAACGTTTTACATGGGTATCAAAAACGCCTAAACCTTGCGTATTGCCTTCTTCTGTGGACTTGCAAAGCAATTGCATGCCCAAACAAATACCCAAAACAGGCTGTTTTAAGGTAGTGATTATAATATCCAATCCACTTTCTTTTAGCATCTTCATGGCGGTACTAGCTTCTCCAACACCTGGAAATATGACTTTATCGGCTGCAAGAATCTCGTCAGGATTATTTGATAAAACAGCATCAATTCCCAATCGTTTAAAAGCAAATTGAATACTTTTGATGTTTCCTGCTCCGTAATTTATTATAACTAATTTCATTTTTTTGTCATTCCTGCGTAGGCAGGAATCTATTTTGATTTAATGGCTTTTCTATGGATTCCTGCTTGCGCAGGAATGACAAAGTTTTACAGCATCCCTTTTGTGGAAGGCAAAATCATTTTTTCAATATCGCGCTTCACGGCCATTTTAATAGCTTTAGCAAAAGCTTTGAATATAGCTTCAATTTTATGATGTTCATTGGTGCCTTCGGCTTTGATATTTAAGTTGCATTTAGCGCCATCTGTGAACGATTTAAAGAAATGGTAAAACATTTCCGTTGGCATTTTCCCGACCATTTCACGCTTAAATTCCGCTTCCCAAACTAACCAATTTCTGCCACCAAAATCGATAGCGGCTTGTGCTAAACAATCGTCCATTGGTAAACAAAATCCGTAACGTTCAATACCCAATTTATTGCCCAACACATTGTGGAACAATTCTCCTAAAGCAATGGCTGTATCTTCAATAGTATGGTGTTCATCAACTTCTAAGTCGCCTTCCACTTTAATGGTTAAATCCAATTGGCCGTGACGTGCAATTTGATCCAACATGTGGTCAAAAAAGGCAATGCCTGTATCTATTTTACTCTTTCCAGTGCCATCAAGGTTTATTTGAATCGCAATTTTAGTTTCATTGGTATTTCTAATAATCCCACCAGATCGATCATCTGCTTTTAAAAAACTATATATTTTGCTCCAATCATTGGTCTCTAAAGCAATAAAAGCATCTAATTCATCACGTTTTACGGTAATTTCATTCGTTCCTAAATGTGTGTTATCATTTATATAAATGCCTTTGGCTCCAAGATTTTTTGCTAATTCAATGTCCGTTAGCCTATCACCAATTACAAAAGAGTTTACTAAATCGTAATCCTCTGAAAAATATTTGGTCAATAATCCCGTATTTGGTTTTCTTGTCGGCGCGTTATCCTTAGCAAAGGTTCTATCTATAAATTGTTCCGTAAAAACAACGCCTTCATCCTCAAAACATTTAATGATGAAATTGTGCACGG
>NCDW01000262.1:0-3953 GCA_002280395.1 Flavobacteriales bacterium 32-35-8 | reverse complement strand
TGATCTTGATTAGTAATCATAACGATTTCATAATCCAGTTCTTTGGCAATTTTACCCAAATATTGAAATACTTTAGGGTAAAATTCCAATTTCTCGAAAGCATCGATTTGCTCGTCCGCAGGTTCCTTAATTAGAGTTCCGTCTCTATCTATAAACAGTACTTTCTTCATTTTTATGTCATTCCTGCGTAAGCAGGAATCTATTTTAATTAATATTGGTTTTTATGGATTCCGCATCACACTTAGACTGCGCTCAGTGGAACAATACGGAACGACAAAGCTATTTTAAATCTTTTAAGGTTTTTATTAATTTCTCATTCTCTTCAGATGTACCAACGGTAAATCGCAAACAATTTTCGCAACCCACCTGTGTGGTTCTATTCCTAATCACAATGCCCTTTTCAATAAGTTGCGTATAACGTTTATTGGCATCATCTACTTTTGCCAAAATAAAATTAGCATCTGAAGGATAAATTTTTGAAACGAAATTAATGTTTTTTAACTCAATCATTAATTTTGTTCGCTCCTTTAAAATATCATGGATTTGATTGGAAGCTAAATCTTTGATATTTAGTAACTCAATGGCTTTTTTCTGAGTCAGCTCATTAATATTGTAAGGCGGTTTAATCGTATTTAAAATAGTAATGATTTCTGGGGAAGCATAGCAAATTCCCAAACGAATGCCAGCCATCGCGTAAGCTTTTGATAGTGTTTGGGTAACGACTAAATTCGGAAAGTGCAGTGCTTCTATCAACATTTGTGCTTGGTTGACAGTGAAGTGCTCCGAAATCCCCCACTGCGGCAAGCGGCAAAACGTTATAGGCTATGCTAATCGACTGAGTCGAATTTGACTGATTGACTTATTCGATTTTCATTTGACTGATTTAAAAAGCTTTCATTTCTGTTCGAACGCTATTGCGGCGGCCTTATTCGGAATGTTTAGTTTTGGGTTTCAATTGGTAAAAGGTTTCGACGGATAATTGATCGTTACCGAATGCTTATACTCGGCAGACTTTTCAGAATATGTTTTTGGTCTCTGTGGATTATTAATCGTTTCACCGAATATATTTCATCACTGCCATTTCCTAAAAGAATGTTCTTGGCTGGAATATTCTTTATTTCAGAAAGCAAAGCTTTTAATTTACCTTGTTGCGGATCTGGATAACGGTTGACACCATTTTCAAACGGATTTTCATTAGCGTCTAAAAATACCATATCGGCAGGCACGCCTTGAAATTCATCGCGCGCGGATGAATAGGGTTTTAGAGCCTTAATGGTTGGTCGTATTAAATCTTGAATATTCATTCTATTGTCTCACTAAATTTATTTGTCCTTGTTAAATAGCCCTTCGGCTGCGCTCAGGGTGACAAGTTATTTTAAATCCTTTAATCGTATGGAAACAGCATTTTTATGCGCCTGTAAGCCTTCGGCTTCTGCCATTAATTCAATAGCGTTTCCTATATTTTTTAATCCTTCTTTTGATATTTTCTGAAAGGTCATGCTTTTTAAAAAGCTATCTAAATTTACGCCCGAATACGCTTTAGAAAAACCATTTGTTGGTAAGGTATGGTTCGTTCCAGAAGCATAATCCCCCGCACTTTCAGGCGTATAATTGCCAATAAAAACAGACCCTGCATTGGAGATGCCATCCACATAAAAATCTTCATTTTTTGTACAGATGATGAAATGCTCCGGTCCGTATTCATTTATCAATTCCAAAGCGATATCGTCACTTCCAACATAAATCAGTTTTGAATTGGCGATGGATTTTTCGGCAATCGCCTTACGCGGAAGCACATCCAATTGTTTTTCAATTTCTTTAGAAACATTATTAATCAAATCCATTGACGTTGAAACCAAAATCACTTGACTATCGGTGCCATGTTCTGCCTGACTTAATAAATCGGACGCCACATAAGAGGCGTTGGCAGTTTCATCGGCAACGACCAATAACTCACTGGGGCCTGCGGGCATATCAATAGCCACGCCATATTTTGTCGACAATTGTTTTGCAACGGTCACAAATTGATTCCCCGGTCCAAAAATTTTATACACTTTTGGGATGGATCCCGTTCCAAAAGTCAGTGCAGCAATCGCTTGGATACCACCGACTTTAATAATTTTAGTCACCCCACAAAGTTGGGCCGTATATATGATTTCTGGAGCTATTTTGCCTTGTTTATTTGGCGGCGAACACAATACAATCTCTTTACAACCAGCAATTTGAGCGGGAACAGCCAACATCAACACCGTTGAAAATAAGGGAGCCGTACCTCCTGGAATATATAAACCAACCTTTTCAATAGGGCGTTTTTCTTGCCAACAGCTGACTCCTTCAGTAGTTTCCAAACTGACTCGAGTTGTTTTTTGTGCTGAATGAAATGCTAAAATATTCAACTTGGCTAAGTCAATGGCCTCTTTCAACGCATCTGAAACCAAATTTGATGCTTCTTGAAATTCTTCAAGAGCTACCACATTGGAATCTAATGTAACGCCATCAAAACGTTCGGTATATTTTTTAATAGCTATATCACCTTCGTTTTTCACTTCATTAAAAACAGCGTTCACTGTAGCTTCAATATCATCCACGGTTTGTGTTGGTCGCTTTAATATGTCGGTCCAAGTATCAAGACTCGGATTATTAATTATTTGCATTTTAAAATTTTTTAATCATATGATATCCTAAAGCATTAAAGCCTTGCGATTCCCAAAACTTCTTGCCTTTTATATTTTTTGCATAACAATTTACTTCTAAGCCCACACAACCCATCTGTTTAGCGTAATCAAATAGCCATTGCATCATGAGATTGCCAATCCCTTTACTACGGTATTCAGGTTTAACATAAACATTGTCTGGTTCTAAATGTTTTCCTGCATACAGTTTATTTAATGCCCAAAATCCACAAATTCCTATCAATTCAGTCTCACGATAAACCCCAATACATTGGTAATTACCCATGGATAGCATGTCATCAAGACGCTCTTTTAAAATTTGATATTCGAATCTGCCTTCATTAAGCAAAACCACTAGCGGAAGAATAGTTTCCATTTTATCATAAGAAATCAACTCTATTTGAAACTGTGCTTCCACTGAATGAACCGTTACAAAACCATTTTTTCAATCGGGCACACCAAAATGCCTTGGGCACCATTCTTTTTCAACTCGTCTATCACATCCCAAAACTCATTTTTGCTGATTACGGAATGTACCGAACTCCATCCTGCTTCAGCTAAAGGCAACACAGTCGGACTTTTCATGCCTGGCAATACATTGATAATGTCTTGTATTCTATCGTTAGGAGCGTTCAACAATATATATTTGGATTGCCTGCCTTTTAAAACGGACTTAATACGGAATTGAATCGTATCTAATATGGCTTGTTTTTCTTCACTTAAAATAGGTGAAACTGCTAAAACGGCTTCCGATTTTAAAATGGTTTCAACTTCTTTTAAATTGTTTTTGAACAATGTGCTCCCGCTGGAAACAATATCGCAGATAGCATCGGCTAATCCGATATTTGGGGCAATTTCAACCGATCCGTTAATGATATGAAGTTGGGCATTAATCCCATTTTTGTCTAAATAATTTTGGACAGTGTTTGGATACGATGTTGCAATACGCTTGCCTTCTAAATCCTTAATGCTATTATATTTCACGGATTTAGGAACCGCAATACAAACCTTGCACGAGGAAAACCCTAATTTTTCGGCAATAGTAATGCCTTCGCCTTTTTCGATTAAAATATTCTCTCCAATAATGGCTGCATCAACCACACCATCTTTAAGGTATTGAGGGATATCGCCATTTCTTAAATAAAATACTTCTACAGGAAATCCTTTGGCAGACGCTTTTAATTGATCTTTTCCGTTATCGATATAAACACCGATATCCTTTAAAATATCCATGGATTCGTCGTGTAAACGACCCGCTTTTTGAACTGCAATTCTTAATTT
>NCDW01000261.1 GCA_002280395.1 Flavobacteriales bacterium 32-35-8 | reverse complement strand
ACAATTCGGAATGCACTTCAAAGCAATGCCATAACTCATTATGAAAGAAAATATCGTTTTCTGTGAATTCTGATTTATTTACAATCCGATTGACTAATTTTTCAATTGAAACTGGGTTAAAAATTATTCCGAATGGGTTGGTTGTATTTTGGAATTTAAAATAATCAAACTTTTTACCCATGTTTTCTGCAAAACACGAACCCAAAGCCATAATCTTACTTCTATAAGTTATTGGGTTTATAGATTTTTCTACAGGAACTTTTGTGGTAAATTGCATTGTTAAATTTAAATTAACAAACCCTTTCAGAGTTTTGAACTCTGAAAGGGTTTTGAAAAAGTTACTTTATAAAATCGACCGCTTTTCCCAAAGCCTCTTTCAATCCGCCCACATTTTTCCCTTTCCCAGATGCAAAGAAAGGCTGTCCGCCACCATTTCCTTCGATATATTTTCCTAATTCCCTAATAACATTTCCAGCATTTAAACCTTTTTCTGTCACTAATTCCTTTGAAATATAACAATGAATATTCGGCGCATTATCTTCCACCGACGCTAAAAACACAAAGGAGTTTGGTTTTGAAGTTCCAATAGCTTGCGCCAAATCTTTAGTGGAACTCATTGATAAATCCACTTGTTTTGCTAAAAAATTAATGCCATTTATTTCTGTAAATTCTGAAACTAAATTATTTTTTAACCCGTCTACCTTTTCTTTTAATAATTGCTCAATTTGTTTTTTCAACTTCGCATTATCATCTTGTAAGATTGTAACGGATTTTAAAACATCTTGCGGATTTTTCAGTGTTTCCTTGATGTCGGCTAAAGTCTTCTCTTGATTTTGGTAGAAACTCTTCACCGCATCGCCAGTAATGGCTTCAATTCTGCGAATTCCTGCTGCTACTGCACCTTCTGAAATAATTTTGAAATGCCAGATATCAGCGGTGCTTTTCACATGAATACCACCACAAAGTTCCTTGCTTTCTCCAAATTCAATCATGCGGACCGTATCGCCATATTTTTCTCCAAACAAGGCCATGGCGCCTTTATCCAATGCCTCTTTAATGGGGATACTTCTATGTTCTACCAATGTTAATTGCGCTTCAATTTGGGCATTTACAGAGGCTTCTACTTGGCGTAATTCCTCATCGGAAACTTTTGAAAAATGCGAAAAATCGAAACGCAGGTAATTCGGATTTACTAACGACCCTTTTTGCTCCACATGCGTTCCAAGAATGTTTCTTAAAGCCAAATGCATCAAATGTGTAGCGGAGTGATTCTTAGAAGTTGACGTTCTTAAATCTGTGTTGACTTTTGCAACAAAATTAGCTTCAACATTTTCAGGAAGTTGTTTTGTAAAATGTAAAATCAGATTATTTTCCTTTTTGGTATCGATAATTTCAATGGTTTCGTTGGCAGAGACCAACATTCCTTTATCGCCTACTTGTCCACCACCTTCAGGATAAAAAGGCGTACTATCTAATACAATTTGATATAAAATGCCGTCTTTTTTAGAATCTACTTTACGGATTCTAGTGATTTTTACATCATTTTCAGTTTTGTCATAACCCACAAATGCCTCCACATTTCCTGGAATCAACACCGACCAATCTTCCGTTGAAACTTCTGATGCAGCACGAGAACGTGCTTTTTGTTTTTGCAATTCAACTTCAAAATCTGCTTCGTTATAAGTATATCCTTTTTCTTTTAAAATCAAAGCTGTCAAATCTTTTGGAAATCCGAACGTGTCATACAATTCAAAAACTTTTGCACCAGAAACTTCTTTTCCACTAGTTTCCGCAACTACTTTGTCTAAAAGCTGTAAACCTTGTTCCAAAGTTCTTAAAAAGGATGCTTCTTCTTCACGAATCACATTAGTAACCAATTGTTGTTGTGATTTAATCTCTGGGAAAAATTCGCCCATTTGGCTCGCCAAAACTTCAACTAATTTGTTGATGAAAGGTTCTTTGGTGTTCAAAAATGTAAAACCGTAACGAATGGCACGACGCAAAATTCTGCGAATCACATAACCTGCACCTGTATTTGATGGCAATTGTCCGTCAGCAATAGCGAAAGCCACGGCACGAACGTGATCGACCACCACACGAATGGCGATGTTGGTTTTTTCTTCTTGTTGAGACAAGTCGCGTACGGACAGGTCGCGTACGGACAGGTCTCGACCTGTCCGTACCGGATTGGGTATATATTTAAATCCTGTAATTTGCTCAACTTTCTCAATGAGTGGTGTAAAAACATCCGTATCATAGTTGGATGTTTTTCCTTGTAACGCCATGCACAAACGTTCGAATCCCATGCCAGTATCCACATGTTGTGCTGGTAATTTTTCTAGGGAACCATCGGCTTTACGATTGAATTCCATAAAAACGTTATTCCAAATTTCCACCACTTGCGGATGATCATTATTCACCAAACTTTTTCCAGAAACCAGGGCTTTTTCTGCATCAGTACGCAAATCGACATGAATTTCAGAACATGGCCCACAAGGTCCTTGATCGCCCATTTCCCAAAAATTATCTTTTTTATTTCCTAAAATAATGCGGTCTTCACTGATTAATCCCTTCCAAATATCATAGGCTTCTTGATCGAATGGCACATTTTCTTCAGCATTTCCTTCAAAAACAGACACATACAGATTCTCCTTCGGTATCTTATAAACTTCAGTCAATAATTCCCATGCCCAATTGATGGCTTCTTTCTTGAAATAATCACCAAAAGACCAGTTACCGAGCATTTCAAACATCGTGTGATGATAGGTATCAAAACCTACATCTTCCAAATCATTATGCTTTCCAGAAACACGAAGACATTTTTGTGTATCGGCTATTCTTGGACTTTTTGGAGTTCCATTTCCTAAAAAGTATTCTTTGAACTGCGCCATCCCCGAGTTGTTAAACATCAAAGTTGGGTCGTCTTTCAAAACCAAAGGTGCTGATGGTACTATAAGGTGTTTTTTATCTTCAAAAAAACTTAAAAATTTAGCGCGAATATCTTGTGACTTCATGTAATTTTATTAAATCTTAGTTTCTATTGGAAACATTTTTTTCTTTTCCCTGCAAATCTATCTTAATTTCTTAACGGATATAACTTCCTTTGGATTTTATCAGTTAGTTTTACTAAATTTACTTTGAAAAATATTTTGTAGGTTTGTTCGTTTACATACCAAAAACCAAACGTTTGGTAATTTAATTTGGTGCAAAAATAGTATAAATTA